>NZ_JBFAIU010000207.1:0-13303 GCF_040654855.1 Asanoa sp. NPDC050611 | reverse complement strand
TGGCCCGCCGGACAACCCAATCAGCTCCACTAAGGGCACCCAGGCTGGTCGCCGACCCCCGGGCCGCCGCCGCCTGGCGTCGCTTCCGTCAGGAGCTCGCGGATGCCGAGCCCGAGCGTCGCCGCGAGATGCTGCGGCGGCGGGCCAACCAGTCCCGCACCACCGACCTTCGGATGATCGGCCGGGCCGGCCTTGGGCACGTGGGCGGCGACATGTCCGTCCTGGACATCCTGACCACCCTGTTCTTCGGCGTGCTGCGGGTCGACCCGGAGCAGCCGGACTGGGCCGACCGGGACCGGTTCGTCCTCAGCAAGGGGCACACGGCCGGTGCGCTCTACGCGACCCTGGCCGCGGCCGGCTTCTTCGCCACCGCCGAGCTGGACACGTTCGCCGGCCCGCACTCCCCGCTCAACGGCCACCCCAACCGGGTCAAGGTGCCCGGCGTCGAGACCAACACCGGCCCGCTCGGCCACGGGCTGCCGGTCGCGGTCGGGATGGCGGTCGGTGGCCGGCTCGCCGCCTCGGACCGCCACGTGTACGTCGTGCTCGGCGACGGCGAGCTGCAGGAGGGCAGCAACTGGGAGGCCGCGATGACGGCCGGGCACCGCCGCCTGGCCAACCTGACCGCGGTCGTGGACCGCAACCGGCTGCAGCAGGGCGCCCGTACCGAGGACACCAACGCCCTTGATCCACTCGACGCCAAGTGGCGTAGCTTCGGCTGGGACGTCACCGAGGTCGACGGCCACGACCACCTGGCCCTGCTGGCGGCGTTCACGGCGCCCCGCGGGGAGCGCCCGACCTGCGTCATCGCCAACACGATCAAGGGAAGAGGCATCTCCTTCATGGAGGACCGAGTCGAGTGGCACCACAAGGTGCCCACCCCTGAGCAGATCACCGCCGCCGCGGCGGAGCTGGCCCGATGAGCACGATGGTGGCGGAGACCTTCGACTGCCGGGTCGCGTTCGCGGAGGAGCTGCTCGCGCTGGCCCGGGCGGACGAGCGGATCGTCGCGGTGTGCAACGACTCCGTGGGGTCGAGCAACCTGGTCGCGTTCGCGAAGGAGTTCCCCGACCGGCTGATCAACGTCGGCATCGCGGAGCAGGACATGGTCGGCGTCGGCGCGGGGCTCGCGCTCAGCGGCTACGTCCCGTTCGTCTGCGGCGCGTCGCCGTTCCTGACCGGGCGCGCGCTGGAGCAGATCAAGGCGGACGTCGCCTACAGCGAGACGCCGGTGGTGCTGTGCGGGATGAGCCCCGGCATGGCGTACGGCGAACTCGGCCCGACCCACCACTCCATCGAGGACCTGTCGTGGCTGCGGGCCATCGCCGGCCTCGGCATCGTCGTGCCGGCCGACCCGGCGGAGACGCGGGCCGCGGTCCGCTGGGCGGCGGCCGCCGCGACGCCGGTGTTCCTGCGGATCGGCCGGTTCAAGGTGCCGGCGGTCAACGGCGAGTTCGTCTTCGGCCGGGCGAGCACGCTCCGCGACGGCACCGACGTGACGGTCGTGGCCGCGGGCACGATGGTCTCCCGCGCGCTGGCCGCCGCCGAGGAAGCGGCCGAGGCCGGCGTGGACGTGCGCGTGCTGAACATGTCGACCGTGGCGCCGCTCGACGAGGAGGCGATCCGGCGGGCGATGCGCGAGACCCGCGGGATCGTCACCGCCGAGGAGGCCACGACGACCGGCGGGCTCGGCGCCGCGGTCGCCGCCGTGGTCGTCGCCGAGCGCGCCCCGGTGCGCATGCGGATGCTCGGCGTCCACCGCGAGTTCGCGCCGACCGGCAGCACCGCGTTCCTGCTGGAGCACTTCGGTCTCACCGCCGCGGACATCCGCGCGGCGGCCCTCGAGCTGGCCAAGGGCGATGGCTGAGAACCTCATCCTGGCGATCGACCAGGGCACGAGCGCGACCAAGGGCCTCCTGGTCGACGCCGGCGGCGCGGTCGTGGCGAGCGGGTCGGCGCCCGTGCCGATCCGCTACCCGCGGCCGGGCTGGGTCGAGCAGGACGCCGTCGAGATCCTCGACAGCGTGCTGGCCGCGGCCGGGCAGTGCCTCGCGGGCGTGCCGCGCGGCGCCGTGACAGCCGTCGGGCTCAGCACGCAGCGCGAGTCGGCCGTGGTCTGGGACAAGCGCACCGGGAAGCCGGTCGGGCCGGTGCTGGGCTGGCAGGACCAGCGGGCCACCTGCGCCGACCTGCGGCCGCACGCGGACGAGATCCGGCGGATCAGCGGGCTGCCGCTCGACCCGATGTTCAGCGCGGCCAAGCTGCGCTGGCTGCTCGAGCGGACGCCCGACGCGGCGGTCGGCACGGTCGACTCCTGGCTGCTGTACGCGTTGACCGGCAACCACCAGATCGAGGTCGGCAACGCGTCGCGTACACAGTTGTTGGACGTCCGCACGGGTTCCTGGAGCGGGGAGCTGCTGGAGCTGTTCGGCATCCCGGAGTCGGCCCTGCCGGCGCTCACGCCCTCGGCCGGTGCGCTCGGCGTGATCGGCGCCGCGGGCGGAGTGCTGGCCGGGTTGCCGATCACCGCGGTGCTCGGCGACTCGCACGCGGCGCTCTACGCCCACGGGCCGGGCGACGGCGTCAAGGTCACCTACGGCACGGGCTCGTCGGCGATGCGCCTGGTCCAGGGCACGCCGGCCGGCGACGCGGTGTGCCTGACCGTCGCCTGGGGTGACCCGCCGCCGCGGCTGGCCGCCGAGGGCAACATCCGGTCGACCGGCGCGACCGTCGCCTGGCTCGCCGACCTGCTCGGCATCACCCCGGAGGCGGTCGCCGCGTTGGCGGCCGGCGCCAGCAGCGACGGCGTGCACCTCGTGCCCGCGTTCGGCGGGCTGGCCGCGCCGTGGTGGGACGACAGCGCGGTCGCCGTGATCAGCGGCCTGACGCTGGGCAGCCGGGCGCCCCAGCTCGCCCGGGCCGCCGTGGAGTCGATCGCCCACCAGGTGGCCGACGTGGTCGACGCGATGGGTCCCGCCGGTTGCCTGCTCGCCGACGGCGGTGCGAGCGGCAACGACGACCTGATGCGGATCCAGGCCGATCTCCTCGGCGTGCCCGTCAAGCGGGCCCGCACCACCAACCTGTCGGCACTCGGCGCCGCGTTCCTCGCCGCCGGCCGGCCGCCGCCGCCGATCGCCTACGACGAGTTCCAACCCGGCCCCGGCGACCGCGCCGCGGCACGCGCCGCGTGGCGCGACGCCGTCGCCCGGGCCTGTACCCCGTCCGCCCCTCACCCCGGGAGCTGATCGCCATGACCGAGTACCCCCGCTTCGGCGCCGGCCTGTGGCACTTCGCCACCTACGTCGACCGGTACGCCTCCGACGGCTACGGACCCGCCCGCACGACCCTCGACGCGATCGAGCTGGCCGGGCAGGTCGGAGAGCTGTCCGTCGTCGACCTCAACTACCCGTTCACGCCGGGCGTCGGGCTCAGCGAGGTCAAGGACGCGCTGGCCGCGCAGGGCCTCGGCGCGATCGGCATCACGCCCGAGATCTACCTGCGGAAGTTCAGCCGGGGCGCGTTCACCAACCCGGACCCGGCCGCCCGCAAGGCCGCCCTCGACCTCATGCACGAGGCCGCCGGCGAGGTCCGCGAGCTCGGCGCCGACTACGTGAAGATCTGGCCGGGCCAGGACGGCTGGGACTACCCGTTCCAGGTCGACCACCGGACACTGTGGAAGCTCGCGGTCGACGGCATGCGCGAGCTGGCCGGCGCACACCCCGACCTGAAGTTCGCCATCGAGTACAAGCCGCGCGAGCCACGGGTCAAGATGACGTGGGACTCGGCGGCCCGGGCGTTGCTTGGCATCCAGCAGGTCGGCCTCGACAACGTCGGCATCCTGCTGGACTTCGGCCACAGCCTCTACGGCGGCGAGTCGCCGGCCGACGCGGCGCAGCTCATCATCGACCACGGCCGGCTGTACGGGATGGACGTCAACGACAACCTGCGCGGCTGGGACGACGACCTGGTCGTGGGCACCGTACACCTGACCGAGATCTTCGAGTTCTTCCACACCCTCCGCAAGAACAACTGGGCGGGCGTCTGGCAGCTCGACCAGTTCCCGTTCCGCGAGGACAGCGTCGACGCGGCGAAGACCGCGATCGGCACGCTCAAGCGGCTCCACCGCGCCCTGGACCGGCTCGACGAGGCTGCCCTGGCCGAGGCACAGGAGCGCCAGGACGCGATGGCCGCGCAACGGATCGTCCAAGAGGCCCTGTTCGGTTCCCCCGCCGAATGATGTTTGGAGGACCCATGTCCATGCGACACCTCTGGCGCCGGCTCGCCACCGTCTCGGTGGCCGCCGCGGTCACCGTCACCGCGGTGGCCGCGGTGCCGGCGTCCGCACACGGCTCCAGCAAGCCCCGGACCGTCGTCACGACCGACATGGAGCAGGACGACCTCGCGTCCCTGATCCGCTACCTGCTCTACACCAACGAGGTCGACACCGAGGGCATCGTGTACGCCAGCGGCCGCTTCCACTGGGCCGGCGACGGCAAGGGCACGGAGTTCTTCCTGCCCGGCCGGGAGTACTCGACGCCGCAGACCTCGTGGCGGTGGGTCGGCTCGACCTACATCGAGGACCACGTGCTGCCCGCGTACGCCGCCGTCTATCCGAACCTCCGCCGGCACGACCGGTCGTATCCCTCGCCCGCGGAGCTGCGCTCCCTGATCAGGATCGGCAACATCGAGTTCGAGGGGGAGATGGCGAAGGACACGCCCGGCTCCGACCTCATCAAGACGCTGCTGCTGGACAACGACAAGCGGCCGCTCTACCTCCAGGCGTGGGGCGGCACGAGCACGATCGCCCGGGCGCTGAAGTCCATCGAGGAGCAGTACGCGGGCTCGCGGAAGTGGGAGTCGATCCGCGACAAGGTGACCCGCAAGGCGGTCATCCTCGCCAGTGGCTTCCAGGACGAGACCTATGCCGACTACATCGCGCCGGTCTGGCCCGGGATCCGGGTCGAGAACATGCAGGCGGGGTACGCGACGTGGGGCTACAACTGCGCGCGCGGCGGCCAGGGCAACGTGCGTGGCCTGCCGGCGGACCGCGTCTACTTCAGCGGGCCCTGGATCCGGGAGAACATCCAGATCGGGCCGTACGGCTCGCTGTACCGGTCCTGGTTGGACGGTCAGTCGATGCCGGGGGACCAGCTGGACATCTTCGGCGACCCGGTGCTGGCGCCGGGCGGGTGGTGCAAGCCGCTGGCGCCGTACGACTTCCTGTCCGAAGGGGACAACGTCGCGTTCAACATGCTGCTGAGGACCGGTATCGAGGAGCCGTCGAACCCGCTGCTCGGCGGCTGGGGTGGCCGGGCGCAGCAGACCAGCACCTCGCCGAACCTGTGGACGATGGCGGGCACGGAGGTCGACGCGTCGGGCACGCCGGTGGCGAACCTGACGACGCTGCGCTGGGCCGCCGCGGCGCAGAACGACTTCGCGGCCAGGATCCGGTGGACGCTGGACGCCCGGGGCGGCAACCACGCGCCGTCGGTCCGGGTCCGTGGCGACTCCACGGTCAAGGCCCGACCGGGCGCGGTGGTGAAGCTGTCCGCCCGCACGTCGGACCCCGACCGCGGTGACCGGGTCTCGGTGAGCTGGTGGCAGTACCGCGAGGAGGGGACGTACCCCGGCGCGGTCAGCGTCACGCCGGGCGGCACCGTCACGGTCCCGGCCGACGCGGTGCCGGGCCAGACCATCTCGGTGATCCTGCAGGGCACGGACGACGGCCAGTTCCCGCTGACCCGCTACGACCGGGTGACGATCACGGTCGCCTGACCCGCGTGGAGGCGCCGGCCCGTGGGGGGGCCGGCGCCTTCCCGTTCTCAGCCGGCCGTGCAGGAGCGGACCTGGGCGCGGCCGCCGCTGTTGCCGTTGAACATCGTGGTGAAGCCGAACGTGTTGCCGCTGCCGTTGGAGCGCATCGTCAGCACGGCGGCCGTGCCGTCGAGGCTCGCCGTGCCGTTCCAGGTCGTGACGATGCGCTGGGGCTGGGTGACCGCGACGACGACCGTCCAGGAACCGGCGCCGCTGACGGTGACGCTGGTGTTGTAGCGGTCGCCCCAGACGTTGGGGTAGGACGTCGACGCGGTGCAGCTGCCGCCACCGCCGCGGTTGCCGCCGCCGTCGGGGGCGACCGCGCGGCCGGTCGACGGGGAGATCATCCCGGGACAGAGGTTGCGGCTCGTCAGGTTGGCCATGATCTGCGGGATCGCGCTGCGGGTGTTGGCGATGCCGTCGTGCATGAGGATGACCTGGCCGGCCTGGAGGCGGCCGGCGTTGGCGACGATCTGGCTGACGCCGGCGCCGTTCCAGTCCTGCGAGTCGACGTCCCAGATGACCTGCCGCATCCCGAGCGACGAGGCGACGGACTGCAGGGTGCCGTTGGTCTCGCCGTACGGCGGCCGGAACAGCTGTGGCCGGACCCCGGTCGCGGACTGGATCGCCGAGTTGGTCTGTGCCAGGTCCGACTGCATCTGGGCCTGGGTCATCGTGGTCATGTGGGCGTGGTTCCAGCTGTGGTTGCCGACCCACATGCCGGCCGCCACCTGCTGCTGCGCCGCCGACCGGTTGTTCTGGGCGTTCTGGCCGGTGTTGAACATGGTCGCGCGTACGCCGTTGCCCTGCAGCACGCTGAGCAGGGATCCGGTGCTGCCGGTGGGCCCGTCGTCGAAGGTCAGACCGACGTAGCCGGTGCAGGTGGCGGCGGCGGCCGGGGTCGCGGCGACGCCGACGCCCCCGAGCGCGACGGCGGTGGCGACCAGGGCGAGCCGGGCCGCCGTGCGGGCGAGTGACATGCGGAACTCCTCACTGGTGTGCTCTGACGCTCGGCCCGCGGTGGTGTGTGTGACATCGATTCCAATGGATCGATGGGCGCTCCGTCAACAACTTCCGGAACTTTCCGGTCCTCAGCCGGCGCGGCGGGCGTGCAGCGAGATCCAGTCCCGGTGCGAACGGTTGCGGCCCACCTGCCGCACCGCGAACCCGGCCGCCGCCAGCAGCGCGGTCACGTCCGCCTCGCGGTGGTAGGTGAACCAGCGCCGCAGGTCGGAGCCGTAGTTCTCGGCGACCTCCCAGTCGGCGCCGTCACCCTCGGCGAGCGCCAGGAAGAGCGCGCCGCCGCCGCGGACGACCCGCGCGAACTCACCGAGCACCGTGGGCACCGCCGCCCTGGGCAGGTGGAGCAGCGCCGCCTGGCACCAGACCGCGTCGACGGAGGCGGTCCGCACCGGTAGTCGGCGCATGTCGGCCTGCGCGACCGCGCGCAGCCCGCCGGCGCGCAGCTGCCCGAGCGACAGATCGAGCCCGACGACCTGGAAGCCCCGACCCCGCAACAGGTCGACCTCCCGCCCGGGCCCGCAGCCGACGTCGACGACGCGGCCGCCGACCGGGACCTCCTCGCCGAGTGTGTCGAGGTCGCGCAGCAGGCGGGTGTCGGTGTCCGCGTTGCGTCGCGCGTACTCCGTCGAGATGTGGTCGTAGGTTCGCTGGGTCTCGATCGTCGGTTCGGTCACGTGACTAGCATGGCCGGATGGGCCTGGATCTGTTCGCCGGGATTTCGGTGCGGGACTTCCAAGCGGCGCTGCGCTGGTACGAACGACTGCTCGGCGCCGCGCCGTCGTTCTTCCCGAACGACGTCGAGGCCGTCTGGGAGCTGGCCGAGAACCGGTGGCTCTACGTCGAGCACCGGCCCGCGCACGCCGGGCACGCGCTCATCACCGTGATCGTCGACGACCTCGAGGAGCGCGTCGCGGGCATCGCGCGGCGGGGCCTCACGCCGGCCTCCGACGAGACGTACGAGAACGGCGTACGCAAGGTCACCTATCGCGACCCGGAAGGCAACGAGGTCGGCTTCGGCGGCACGCCGAACCCGGGCGAACCCGCTTCCTGACGGGCCCTACCATCGACCCGGACCGTCGGTGACCCGTGGGAGAGCGAACGATGGAGACCTTGGAGTTCCAGGCCGAGGCACGCCAGCTGCTGCAGTTGATGATCCACTCGATCTACTCGAACAAGGACATCTTCCTGCGCGAGCTGATCTCGAACGCGTCGGACGCGCTCGACAAGCTGCGGCTCGCCGTGCTGCAGGACGGCGTCGAGGGTGACCCGAGCGACCTGCGGATCGAGCTGTCGGCGGATCCGGACGCCCGCACGCTGACCGTGCGCGACAACGGCATCGGCATGACCCGCGAGGAGGTCGTCGAGCTGATCGGCACGATCGCCCGGTCCGGCACCGCGGAGCTGCTGCGGCGGCTGAAGGACGCCAACGGCGACGCCGACCTGATCGGGCAGTTCGGCGTCGGTTTCTACTCGACGTTCATGGTCGCCGACAAGGTCACCCTGGTCACCCGCAAGGCGGGCACCGAGGGCCACGGCACCCGCTGGGAGTCGGCGGGGGAGGGCACCTACACGATCGAGGACGCGCCCGACGCGCCCGTCGGCACGTCGGTCACCGTGCACCTGCGGCCGGCGGACGAGGAGGACGCGCTCTTCGACTACACCGCGGACCGGAAGATCCGCGAGATCGTCAAGCGCTACTCCGACTTCATCGCCTTCCCGATCAGGATGGGCGACGAGACGCTCAACTCGATGAAGGCTCTGTGGGCCCGGCCGCGCAGCGAGGTCTCCGACGACGAGTACCACCAGTTCTACAAGCACGTCAGCCACGACTGGGCCGACCCGCTGGAGATCATCAACCTGCGGGCCGAGGGCACCTTCGAGTACGAGGCCCTGCTGTTCATCCCGTCCACCGCGCCGTTCGACCTGTTCCACCGCGACACCCGCCGCGGCCTGCAGCTCTACGTCAAGCGCGTGTTCATCATGGACGACAGCAAGGAGCTGATCCCGGACTACCTGCGCTTCGTCAAGGGCGTCGTGGACGCGGCCGACCTGTCGCTCAACGTCTCGCGCGAGATCCTGCAGCAGGACCGCCAGATCCAGCTCATCCGGCGCCGCCTGGTCAAGAAGGTCCTGTCGACCATCAAGGACATGCGGTCGAACGCCCCGGAGAAGTACGCCACGTTCTGGCGCGAGTTCGGTCGTGCGCTCAAGGAGGGCCTGCTCAACGACCCGGACAACCAGAAGGCGATCCTGGAGGTCGCGTCGTTCGCGTCCACGGCCGGCCCCGATCCGACGACGCTCGCCGACTACGTCGAGCGGATGAAGGAGGGCCAGGACGCGATCTACTACCTGACCGGCGACTCGCGCGCGCAGGTGGTGAACTCACCCCACATGGAAGCCTTCCAGGCGCAGGGGTACGAGGTCCTGGTGCTGACGGACCCGGTGGACGAGCTCTGGGTGGAGGCGGTCCCGGACTACGAGGGCCACAAGCTGCAGTCGGTCGCCCGTGGCGACGTGGACCTGCCGGCCCCCGCCGACACGCCGCCGCCGTCCGGCGATTTCGCGCCGCTGGTCGCGTTCCTCAAGTCGACGCTCGAGGAGCAGGTCAAGGACGTACGCCTGTCGCACCGCCTGACCACGTCGGCGGCCTGCCTGGTCGGCGACACGGACGACATGCCACCGGCGCTGGAGAAGATGTACCGCGCCATGGGCCAGGAGCCGCCGCGGGTCAAGCGCATCCTGGAGCTCAACCCGAAACACCCGCTGGTGGAGGGGTTGCGCGCGGCGCACGAGCGGCGGTCCGACGACACGTCGCTGCCGGAGACGGCGGAGCTGCTGTACGGCACGGCCCTGCTCGCGGAGGGCGGCGACCTGGCCGACCCGGCCCGCTTCGCCAAGCTCCTCGCGGACCGGCTCGCCGACACCATCAACTGAGTTTCACATTCCTGCCCGTCTATTAGTAAAGTTTGTGAACAGAGGTGATACAGTCACGCGCATCGATCCGCTGCTCCTGGTCCCGATCGGGGGCACCCTCCGGAAAGGAGTGATCGCATGTCGCGACTGCGTGCCCTGCTCGTGGCTCTGGCCGTGGCCGTCGCCGGCGGAGTGGTGGCGATCATCCCGGCGACCGCGGCGTCGGCCGCGGCCTGTGCGACACCGTGGCAGGCGTCGACCGTCTACTGGGGCGGCAACCAGGCCTCCCGCAACGGTCGCAACTACCAGGCGAAGTGGTGGACCCAGGGCGAGGCCCCGCCCGGCACCACCGGCGTGTGGCAGGACCTCGGCGCCTGCGACGGCGGGGGCGGCAACCCGGGCAACCCGGGCGGCAGCTGCACCTACCCGAACTGGGTCGCCGGCACCTGGTACGCGGCGGGCGCGATCGTCCGCTACACCAACGGCCTGTACTACATCGCCGAGCACGAGAACCCGGGCTACGACCCGATCATCAGCACCTGGTACTGGGAGCCCTACACCTGCGGCGGGGGCGGCAACCCGACCAACCCGCCACCGACGGGCGGCTTCGTCGTCAGTGAGGCCCAGTTCAACCAGATGTTCCCGGGCCGGAACTCCTTCTACACCTACTCGGGGCTGGTCGCCGCGCTGAGCGCGTACCCGGCGTTCGCCAGGACCGGCAGCACCACCGTCCAGCGCCAGGAGGCCGCGGCCTTCCTCGCCAACGTGCACCACGAGACCGGCGGGCTCGTCTACATCGTCGAGCAGAACACCGCGAACTACCCGCACTACTGCGACGCGAGCCAGTCGTACGGCTGCCCGGCCGGCCAGGCCGCCTACTACGGTCGCGGGCCGATCCAGCTCAGCTGGAACTTCAACTACAACGCCGCCGGCAACGCGCTCGGCCTGCCCCTGCTGACCAACCCCTGGCTGGTGCAGAACGACGCCGCGGTCGCCTGGAAGACCGGCATCTGGTACTGGATGACCCAGCACGGCCCGGGCACGATGACGCCGCACAACGCGATGGTCAACGGCGCCGGCTTCGGCGAGACGATCCGCAGCATCAACGGGTCGATCGAGTGCAACGGCGGCAACCCCGCCCAGGTGCAGAGCCGCGTCACCCGCTACCAGCAGTTCGTCGGCATCCTCGGCGTCGCCGCCGGCAACAACCTCTACTGCTGACCGGCTGCCCGGGGGCGGCGCGCGGTTCGCCGTCGCTCCCGGGCCGTTCCGGCCGGTGCGCTACGGTCGACGATCGTGACGACGGAACAGTGGCCGCTCGGCGGGGACCTGCGCGTGAACCGGGTCGGCTACGGAACGATGAAGCTGACCGGCTGGCCGAGGGGCGAGCGGCCCGACCGGGACACCGCGCTGGCGATCCTGCGCCGCGCCGTGGAGCTCGGCGTGAACCACCTCGACACGTCCCACTACTACGCGCGTGCCGGCGTGGCCGCGAACGAGCTGATTCGCACCGCGTTGCATCCGTACCCGGCCGACCTGGTCATCGTCACGAAGGTGGGTGCGCTGGTCGAGGGCGACGACATCACCCTGCCCCCGGCCGAGCAACGCGGCCTGACCCCCGCGGGCCTCCGGCGCGGCATCGAGGCCAACCTGCGTTCGCTCGGCGTGGACCGGCTGGACGTGGTGAACCTCCGCATGGGCGACCGCGGCCATGGCGACGGACCGTTCGAGAGCGCGCTGGAGACGCTCATGTCCCTGCGTGCGGAAGGCCTCATCCGGCACCTGGGCGTGTCCAACGTGACCCAGGCGCAGGTCGCCCGGGCGCGCGCCATCGCCGACATCGTCTGCGTGCAGAACCTCTACAACATCGCGGCACGCGACGACGACGCGCTCGTCGACGCCTGCGCCGAGGCCGGCATCGCCTACGTACCGTTCTTCCCGGTCGGCGGATACCAGCCACTCACGGCGGAGAACCTGACCGACGTCGCCGAGCGGCGCGGCGCCTCCGCGCCCCAGGTCGCGTTGGCGTGGCTGCTGGCCAGGTCGCCCAACGTCGTGCTCATCCCCGGCACGAGCTCACTGGCCCATCTGGAACAGAACATCGCGGCGGCCCACCTGCGCCTCACCGACGACGACGTCGCCCAACTCGGAGCGGTGGTCGCCGCCTGAGGTCGGTGCGCCTTCATGCCGCGTACGCCGCGAGCGTCCGGTCGGTCTGGTCCGTGACGTGCTCGACGGTCAGGCCGCAGCGCTCGAGCACCTGGTCGCGGCTGCCGTGGTCGAGGAAGGCGGTCGGCGTGCCGAAGCTGCGCACCGGGACCCGGACGTGGTTGTCGACCAGCGCCTGGCTGACCATCGCGCCGACCCCGCCGGCGCGGACGCCGTCCTCCACCGTCACGACGAGGCGGTGGCGCGCGGCGAGCGGGATCAGGGCCGGGTCGACGGGTTTCACCCAGCGTGGGTCGACGACCGTGACCGGGTGCCCGCGGGCGGTCAGCTTCTCCGCGACCGCGCAGCACAGGTCGGCCATCGCGCCGACCGACACGACGAGCACCTCCGAAGCCGTCGCCGGGTCCGGCCGCAGCAGGACGTCCAGGCCGCCGATCCGGTCGACGGCCGGGACGGGTGCGGCGGCGTCGCTCCTGGGATAGCGAACCAGCGTCGGCGCGTCCGTGATCGCGACGGCGTCCCGCAGCTGCGCGCGGAGTTGGTCGGCGTCGCGTGGGGCGGCGATGCGCAGCCCGGGCACGACCTGGAGCACGGCGAGATCCCACACGCCGTTGTGGGACGCGCCGTCCTCGCCGGTGATCCCGCTGCGGTCCAGCGCGAACGTCACCCCGCACCGGTGCAGCGCGACGTCCATCAGCAGCTGGTCGAAGGCACGGTTGAGGAAGGTCCCGTACAGGGCGACGACGGGGTGCAGGCCGGCGGTGGCCAGGCCGGCCGCCGCGGTGACGGCGTGCTGCTCCGCGATACCCACGTCGATGAAGCGGTCCGGGAAGCGCCGGGCGAACGGGTCGAGCCCGGTCGAGCGCCGCATGGCCGCGGTGACCGCCACAATGTCCGGCCGCTCGGCCCCCAGCGTCGCCAGTTCGTCGGCGAAGGCGTCGGTCCAGGTCCCGGCGCCGGGTGCCGCGGCGTCCATCGGCTTGACCTGGTGGAAGCGCTCGTCCGCGCGTTCGGCCTCGGGAAGACCGCGGCCCTTCTCGGTGACACAGTGGACGACGACCGGTCCGGGACATCGCTTGGCCCTTCCCAGGGCTGCTTCCACCGCCGGCTCGTCATGCCCGTCGACCGGGCCGATGTAGCTGAGACCGAGTGTGTCCTGGGGTCGACTGGCCGGCGCCGCGCGCAGCCGGGCCAGGTGGTCGGCGAGACCGCCGATCGTCGGCTGGTAGGAGCGGCCGTTGTCGTTGAGCACGATCACCAGCGGCCGGTCCTTCGCGGCCGCGATGTTGTTCAGCGCCTCCCACGCCATGCCACCGGTGAGGGCGCCGTCGCCGATCAGCGCCACGACGTGACCGGCCGTGCCGGTGAGCCGGCGGGCGGTCGC
>NZ_JBFAIU010000206.1:0-13405 GCF_040654855.1 Asanoa sp. NPDC050611 | reverse complement strand
GAGCCGCGGTGACTGCTTGCCCCACGCGTCGACCAGGGTGCCGGTCGGCTCCCGGGTCGGTGTGCTGTCACCGATCAGGAAGTCGCGCGGTTCTTTTTGGAGCACACTTGCTGCCGTGACACGCAAGTCGTGGAAGTTCGGCGCGCTGGCCGGGGTCGCGGCCGCCGCCGTCGCGCTCGGCCTGGCCGAGGTGGTCGCGGTGGTGACCGGGTCGCGCAGCGCGCCCCTGGTCGCCGTCGGCGGCGTGGTCGTCGACCACGTACCCGAGTCCCTCAAGCAGTTCGCCATCACCCTGTTCGGCGTGCACGACAAGACCGCCCTGCTGATCGGCACCGCGGTGCTGCTCGGTGTCTTCGCCGCGGTGATCGGCGCGCTCTCCGTGCGCCGGCTCGCCGTCGGCTTCGCGGGCATCGGGCTGTTCGCCGCGGTCGGCGTCGCCGCCGCCCTGACCCGCCCGGACGCGGGTGTCGGGGCCGCGTTTCCCTCGCTGCTCGGGGCGGCCGCCGCCGGCGCCACGCTCTGGCTGCTGGTGGTGGGCCCGCTCGCACCGGCCGCGGCGACCGAGATCGTGGCGCCGTCCGTGGAGCAGGAGGACGAGGCGCTCGCCGGCCGCCGCCGGTTCCTGCGCAGCGGCCTGCTGTTCATCGCCGGTGCGGCCGCCCTCGGTTTCGCCGGGCGCTGGCTGTCGACCCGCCGCAGCGTCTCCGCGGCCCGGTCCGAGGTGCGGCTGCCGGCGCCGGCGACCCCGGCACCCGAGCCGCCGCCCGGCTCCGACCTGCGGCTGGCCGACCTGTCCGCGTACGTGACCCCGAACGACGATTTCTACCGGATCGACACCGCACTCGTCGTGCCGCAGGTCGACCCGGCCGAGTGGACGCTGCGGATCCACGGCCGGGTGCGCAAGGAGATCCGGCTGACCTTCGACGAGCTGCTCGCCCGGCCGATGATCGAGCGTTACGTGACCCTGGCCTGCGTCTCCAACGAGGTCGGCGGGGACCTGATCGGCAACGCGCGCTGGCTCGGCGTACCCCTGAAACCGCTGTTGGACGAGGCGCAGCCGCTGGACGGCGCGGACCAGGTGGTCGGGCGCTCGGCGGACGGCTGGACCTGCGGCACGCCGACGTCGGTGCTGCGCGACGGCCGCGACGCCATGCTGGCCGTCGGCATGAACGGCGCGCCGCTGCCGATCGAGCACGGCTTCCCGGTCCGCGTGGTGGTGCCAGGTCTCTACGGGTACGTGTCAGCCACGAAGTGGGTCGTCGAGCTGGAGCTGACGAGCTTCGCCGACTACGACGCCTACTGGGTGCCGCGGGGCTGGTCGCCTCAGGGGCCGATCAAGACACAGTCCAGGATCGACACCCCGCGCGGTCGCGGTGACCTCCGGGCGGGGCCGGTCACCGTCGCCGGGGTCGCCTGGGCACAGCATCGGGGCATCGCGAAGGTCGAGGTGCAGGTCGACAACGAGGCCTGGCAGGAGGCCCGCCTCGCCCGCGCCGTCTCCGACGACACCTGGGTGCAGTGGTCCTGGAACTGGGAGGCCACGACGGGCGATCACCAGCTTCGCGTACGCGCGACCGACAAGACGGGCGAGACCCAGACGAGCCAGCCGGCCGACGTGGTGCCCGACGGCGCGACGGGCTACCACACGGTGTCCGTGGCTGTTGGGTAAAAGCGGGTCCGGGACCCCGTCGGGTCCCGGACCGGAAAGAATGGAGTCAGCTCGCGCGCCGCTGGGCCGGCGCGGGGGAGTGCCGGACCGCGGCTGGGACCGCTGACTTGTGCGGGCGACCGAGGCGTGCCTCGAGCCGCTCGACGTCGACCCTCGTCTGCCGCCGGTCGGCCAGGTCCTCCCAGCCGGTGGCCAGCAGCCGGAGCCGCTCGGACTCACTGAAACCGCCCCACACGCCGTAGGGCTCTCGCACCGAGAGCGCGTGCGCCGCGCACTCGGCTCGCACCGGGCAGGTGCCGCACACCATCTTGGCCTTCATCTCACGGCGGTTGCGGGACGAGCCCCGCTCACCGTCGGGATGGAAGAACTGGGCACTGTCACGGCCTCGGCAGGCGCCGAGCCGCTGCCAATCCCAACGCTCGTCGATGGGCCCGGGCAGCCTGCGTACGTTGGACATCGGCACCCCTCCTTCCGCGCGCGCCTCCGCGCCGATCTGGACTAGGGCGGTAACTACCCCGGGCGGTGTCACCTCACACGTGCCTGATCGATTCGTTGCACGCACCTACCGCACCGGCGTGGCGAACTGTCCGGAACTTTCCTGTTCTTTCCGCTGAAACGCCGTAATGATCTCAGCGCTCCGTGGTCCTCTTCTATGAGGAGAGGAGGACCACCGTGCGTACTGTCCTCGTTTGCGTTCGGACATCGCAGGCCGCGCAGAACGTCAATGCGGCCGCGGCCCGGCTGGGAGTAGCCGGCGCCGTACGAACAGCGGTATCCGAGCCCGAGGTATTGCTCCGTCTTGCCGAGCGCCCCGCCGACGTGGTGCTCGCGGACACAGCCGTGACCAGACCGGACACCGTCGGGTTCACCCAGCGCGTGCTGGGGCGGTCACCGGGGGCGACGATCGTGCTCTTCGGGTCCGAGGACCCGCGGATCGCGGCCGCCGCCGTCAACGCCGGAGCCCGCGCCCTGATCCAAGGCGGCGACCAGGACCTGGTCAGCGTCGTGGCCAAGGCCGTCCTGCTGCTCTGCGTCGCCGGCCGCGTGCCGGCCGCGGTCGGCGGGCTCGCCGGCGCCGCGGCCGCGCGCAACGCCGGGCCGATGCGGATGCAGGCCGGCGTCGGCGTCGGGCATCCACAGATCGGCCTCGCCGAGTCGACGTCCGCCGTCGTCCCGGTGCAGCGCGGTGACGCGGGTCCCGGCATCGACGTCCGCGACAACGCCGAGGAGGGCCGCTACTTCGGGCCTCAGGCGGACCCGGTCAACCGCTACGGACGCGAGGAGCCGGTCACCCGGCGCGCCGCGCTCACCGAGCGGGAGCTCCAGGTGCTCCGCGGCATGGCCGACGGGAAGAGCAATGCCGAGATCGGGCGCGAGCTGTTCGTGTCGGAAGACACCGTCAAGACCCACGCCCGGAGGCTGTTCCGGAAGCTGGGCGCGCGGGACCGCGCTCATGCGGTAGCCGCCGGCTTCAGGTCAGGCCTCGTGGCCTGATCCGCGCTCCGACCGGCCGCACACCCCTCTCCTTGGCCGGTCGGGACGCGGTGAGATCACGCTGTGCTGATCAGGCTGTGCTGATCAAGATCCCGGGCTGCCCGCCCTGCCGGGTGGCTCGGGATCGTCAGCTTCGTCCGCCAGGGTGTCGTGCACCCCGTCGGCGTAGCCCTTGGCGTATTCCCAGGTCACATAGTGGTCGGGATCGGGGTCGTAGGCCGGCTCGTGCACCCGCGGCCGGCCGGAGGTCAGCAGGTGGCGCAGGTTGCCGCGAAGCAGGTCCCAGTCGAAATAGTGGGGTTCGTGGCAGTCCTCACACTCGATGACCAGCCCGCGGATCCCGACCGGCCCGAGCAGCGCCTGGTAAACCTCGAGGTCGGCGAGGTCTTCGAGCACGTCCTGCCGCTCGACCTCGGTCAACGGGTCGAGGGTCGGGTCGTCGTCGCCCGCGTCGTCGGAGAGCCCCGCGCCGGGGTCGTCCTTGAACGGATCGATGGGCTCGTCGTTCACCCTTCCCACCGTAGTCGTTTTCCGGCCCATCGCGCCTGCCCGGAGCGGGGCGCGCCGGCCGGTCCGCGCGTCCGCGCGGGTAGCATGACGTATCGCGCCGCTGAGGGGACAAATCATGGACAACTCGCCCGTCAACGACCTGCCGTTCGGCACCTTCGGAGACCCGGGGGCCGGCCCCGCGGCGACCGTGCCGCTCGGTCTGACCTTTGACGACGTCCTGCTCCAGCCCGGTGAGAGCGACGTGGTGCCGAGCCAGGTGGCGACCGGCACCCTGCTCACCCGCAACGTGCGTCTCGGCATTCCGCTCATGTCCAGCGCGATGGACACGGTCACCGAGGCCCGCATGGCGATCGCGATGGCCCGCAACGGCGGCATCGGCGTGCTGCACCGCAACCTGTCGATGGAGGACCAGGCGCTCCAGGTCGACCTGGTCAAGCGCTCCGAGGCCGGCATGATCACCAACCCGGTCACCTGCAGCCCCGACGACACCATCCGCGACGTCGACGCGCTCTGCGGCCGTTACCGGATCTCCGGCGTCCCGGTGGTCGACAGCGGCGGCGAGCTGGTGGGCATCGTCACCAACCGCGACATGCGCTTCGTCACCAACGGCAACACCCCGGTGCACGAGGTCATGACCCGGATGCCGCTGGTCACGGCCGGTGTCGGGGTGACCAAGGACGAGGCGCTCGCGCTGCTGCGCACCCACAAGGTCGAGAAGCTGCCCCTGCTCGACGAGAGCGGGCGGCTGCGCGGCCTGATCACCGTGAAGGACTTCACCAAGAGCGAGCAGTTCCCCAACGCCACCAAGGACGACGCGGGCCGGCTCCGGGTCGCGGCCGCGGTCGGCGTGGGTGACGAGGCCTACAAGCGCGCCCGGCTGCTCATCGACGCCGGTGTCGACGTGCTGATGGTCGACAGCTCGCACGGGCACAGCCGCAACGTGCTGGAGATGGTGGCCCGGCTCAAGCGGGAGACCCAGGTCGAGGTGGTGGGCGGCAACGTCGCCACGTACGCGGGCGCCAAGGCGCACGTCGAGGCCGGCGCCGACGCGGTCAAGGTCGGCATCGGCCCGGGCGCCATCTGCACCACGCGGGTCGTCGCCGGCGTGGGCGTGCCGCAGATCACCGCGATAATGGAGGCCACCCGGGCGGCCCGTCCGGCCGGCGTGCCGGTGATCGCCGACGGCGGCATCCAGCACTCGGGCGACATCGCCAAGGCGATCGTGGCCGGCGCCCACTCGGTGATGCTGGGCAGCCTGCTCGCCGGCTGCGAGGAGAGCCCCGGCGAGCTGATCTTCGTGAACGGCAAGCAGTTCAAGGCGTACCGCGGGATGGGCTCGCTCGGCGCGATGCAGTCGCGCGGCCAGGGCCGGTCCTACTCGAAGGACCGCTACTTCCAGGACGACGTGCTCAGCGAGGACAAGCTGGTGCCCGAGGGCGTCGAGGGCCAGGTGCCCTACCGTGGCCCGCTCAACCGCGTGGCGCACCAGCTCATCGGCGGCGTCCGGGCCGCGATGGGCTACGTCGGCGCCGCCGACATCGAGCAGATGCACGAGCGCGGCCAGCTCATCCGGATCACGGCGGCGGGCCTCAAGGAGAGCCACCCGCACGACATCCAGATGACGGTCGAAGCCCCCAACTACCACTCCCGGTAAAGGAGTTCCATCCGTGCGTGACGTGGTCGAGATCGGCTTGGGGAAGACCGCGCAGCGCGGCTATCACCTCGACGACATCGCGATCGTGCCGAGCCGTCGCACCCGCGACGTCGACGACGTGTCGACGACGTGGCAGCTCGACGCGTACCCCTTCAAGATCCCCTGCGTCGGCCACCCGAGCGACGCCACGATGAGCCCGGCCTCGGCCGTGGCCCTCGGACAGCTCGGCGGCCTCGGCGTGCTCAACGTCGAGGGCCTGTGGACCCGCTACGAGGACCCGCGCAAGATCCTCGAGGAGCTGGCCGGGCTCGACGAGGACGCCCCGGCCACGCGCCGCCTGCAGGAGGTCTACGCCGAGCCGATCCGGCCCGAGCTGATCGGCGAGCGGGTCCGCGAGATCCGCGAGGGCGGCGTCACCGTGGCCGTCCGGGTCTCGCCGCAGCACACGCTCGCACTGGCCCCGGTGATCCTCGACGCGGGCGTCGACCTCCTGGTCATCCAGGGCACGCTGGTCTCCGCCGAGCACGTCTCGACGACCGACGAGCCGCTGAACCTCAAGGAGTTCATCGCCGACCTCGACCTGCCGGTGATCGTCGGCGGGTGCACCGACTACAAGACCGCCCTGCACCTGATGCGCACCGGCGCCGCCGGCGTGATCGTCGGGGTGGGCGCCGACGAGTGGTCGACGACCGACACCGTGCTCGGGATCCGGGTGCCGATGGCCACCGCGATCGCCGACGCGGCCGCGGCACGGCGCGACTACCTCGACGAGACCGGCGGCCGGTACGTGCACCTGATCGCCGACGGCGACGTGCAGACCTCCGGCGACATCGCCAAGGCCCTGGGCTGCGGCGCCGACGCCGTGATGCTCGGCGAGCCGCTCACGCAGGCCAGCGAGGCCCCGGCCAACGGCGCCTGGTGGCACTCGGTGTCCAGCCACCCGAAGCTGCCGCGCGGCGCGTTCGGCGTTGCCGGCCCGCCGCTGGGCAGCCTGGAGCAGCTGCTCTACGGCCCGGCCGACGACCCCGACGGCCAGCTCAACCTGTTCGGCGGCCTCAAGCGCGCGATGGCCAAGTGCGGCTACCGCGACCTCAAGGAGTTCCAGAAGGTCGGCCTGGTCATCGACCGTTAGCCCCATACTGGGGTTTATGTCCGATACGCCGGACGACACACGCGAGCGGCGCGGTCGAAGCCTCGACCGCGCCGTGTCGTTCAGCGACGCGGTCATGTCGATCGCGCTCACCCTGCTCGTGTTGCCGCTGGTCGACATCGCCACCGACAACCCGGACGAGCCGATCGTGCACCAGCTCGACCGGTTCACGCCGCAGATCCTCGGCTTCGTGGTCTCGTTCCTGGTCATCTCGCAGTTCTGGGGCGCGCACCGTCGACTGTGGTCCTACCTCGCCGACTTCGACGAGACACTGCTCACGATCAACACGTTCTGGCTGCTGCTCATCGTCTTCCTGCCGTACCCGACCGCCCTGCTGTTCTCCGAGGCCGACACGAACTCCGGCGCGGCGCTCTTCTACCTGCTGGTGCTGCTCGGCATCGGCACGCTGATGCTGCTGCAGGCGTGGTACGTCGCCACGCACCCGCGGCTGCGGCACGTCGACGACCACCGGTCGCTGCGGGACCAGGTGCTGCCGACCGTCGGCACCACCGCGGTGTTCGTCCTGGCCATCCTGCTGACGCTGGTCGACCGGACCTTCGGCCTGCTTTCGCTGCTCCTGCTCATCGTGGTGCAGCGGTTCTCGGCACAGAAAGATCAACCCCACCGTCGTCCGCGTCGCGAGACGCACCCGTGACCCCGGCAGAATAGGCTCTCGAAATGGTGATCAGGCGATCGGCGCTCGCCGCCCTCGTGGCCCTGACCATCGGCGGCACGGCCGCCTGCACCGACTCCGGCCAGGCCGGGGAGGGCTTCGCGCCCGGTGCCGCCGGGATCGGCGACCCCTACTTCCCGACGTACGGCAACGGCGGCTACGACGTCACCGACTACGCGCTGACGCTGCGCTACGACCCGGCCAGCGACCGGCTCGAGGGCTCGGCCAAGATCACCGCGACCGCCACCCAGAACCTGTCCCGGTTCAACCTCGACTTCCGCGGTCCCGAGGTGTCCGAGGTCACTGTGGACGGTGCCGCCGCGACCGGGAAGCGCGAGGAGAACGAGCTGGTCGTGACGCCCGCGTCCGGGATACGCGACGGCGGCACGTTCACGACCGTGGTCACCTACGCCGGCGTGCCGCAGCCGATCACCAGCCCCGAGCTGGGCACCGGTGGCTGGCTCGCGACGAAGACCGGCGCGATCGCGCTCGGGCAGCCGGAGTCGGCGAGCAGCTGGTACCCGGTCAACGACCACCCCCGCGACAAGGCCACCTTCGCGCTGGAGATGACGGTGCCGACCGGCGTCTCGGTAGTGAGCAACGGCGTGCCGGGCGCGAAGACGGCGAAGGACGGCTGGACGACCTGGCGGTGGCGGGAGTCGGCGCCGATGGCCAGCTACCTGTCCACCGTGGTGATCGGCGACTACCGGGTGACCACCGGCACCCACCAGGGCAAGCCGCTCGTCACCGCGGTCGACAACACGCTGCCCCGCGACTCCAACGCCGACAAGGCGATGGCCCGCACCGGCGAGGTCGCCGACTTCCTGGCCACGCAGTTCGGGCCGTACCCCTTCGACGCCTATGGCGGTGTCGTGGTCGTCGACGACCGGATCCGGTACGCGCTGGAGACCCAGTCCCGCCCGGTATACAGCAACTCCTTCTTCGGCACCTCGAGCAGCGAGTGGGTCGTCGCGCACGAGCTGGCCCACCAGTGGTTCGGCGACAGCGTGTCGGTCGCGGCGTGGAAGGACATCTGGCTCAACGAGGGCTTCGCGACGTACGCCGAGTGGCTGTGGGCCGAGCACGACACCGGTGTGCCGGTGCAGGACTCGTTCGACAAGGCCTACCAGACCGTCAACTGGGGCGATCCGACGTACGACCCGGGCACGTCCGGCTTGTTCGGCAACTCGGTGTACGTGCGCGGCGGGCTGACCGTGCACGCGCTGCGGCTCGAGGTCGGCGACGAGTCGTTCTTCCAGATCCTGCAGGAGTGGGCCAACACGAAGCGGAACGCCAACGCGACCACCGACGAGTTCATCGCGCTGGCCGAGCGGGTCTCCGGCAAGCCGCTGCGGGACTTCCTGATGGCCTGGCTGACCTCGAAGACCCCGCCGCCGAAGCCCGGCAGCTAGCGCTTGACCACCAGGCTGGGGTGGGCGCGCAGGTAGGCGTCCGCCTTGCCGGCGTTGAGCTGGGTGATGAAGCCCCGGCCGACCGAGGTGAGCTGCTCGCCCTGGTAGCCGCTGCCCCGGCCGATGCCACCGCCCGGCAGCGAGACCAGCGTCAGGTTCTCCGGGCGCAATGTGGACAGGGCGAAGCCGTACTCGATGGGTGTGCGCTTGCCCGCGACCACGTCGACGGAGTCGCCGAGCGCCTTGAACAGCTTCTCGATGCCTTCGACGTCGGTCGGGAGGCCCTTGGCCAACGCCTTCGCGAGGATCGCCTTGATCAGCTGCTGCTGGTGGCGCTGGCGCGTGTAGTCGCCGCCGGCCGTGTACCGCTGCCGGGCGTAGTCGATCGCCTGCCAGCCGACGAAGTGCCGCTTGCCCGGGTTGTAGGTCATCTGCGGGCCCACGTAGTCGCCGCCGGTCAGTGTGCGCAGCTTGCCGTTGGGCTGCCGGTGCTTGGAGACCACCTTCTGGTCGACGTACATGTCGACGCCGCCGAGTTGGTTCACGAGCTTCTCGAAGCCGCCGAAGTTGAGGATCGCGCCCGCGTCGAACTGCTTGATCCCCGTGTAGCGGCTGACCGTCTGGCGCAGCAGCTCGAAGCCCTGCTCGGCGGACGGCTTCCCCTTGCCGCGCTTGCTGCCGTAGCTCATCGCGTGGGTCAGCTTGGTGCGGCCGCCGCCGTACCCGGACTTCTTGAACGCGGGGATGTCGACGACCAGGTCCCGGGGGAGCGAGAAGATGTAGCCACGGTCGAGGTTCTTCGTGACGTGCAGGATCAGCACGGCGTCGGCGTGCGGCTCCCAGCTCGGCACCGAGACCCGGGTGTCCACGCCGACCAGCAGGATGTCGAGCGGCCCCTTGATGTCAGCGCCGGGCTGGACCGTCGGCGACGGCGTCGGCGCGCTTCCGGTCGGCTCGGTCGCCGACGGGCTCGGTGCGGCCGCTTGCGTCGGGGCCGGTCCGTCGTCACCGCCGGTGGCCGCTGTGGCCGCCCACACCGCACCGCCGAGCAGCAGTACGGCGACCACCGCCGCCGCGATCAGGACCGAGGGCTTGCGCCCGCCGCCGGCCAGCCGCTGCCAGATCGAGCGCTCGTTGCTCCCCGTGCCAGTCACGCCGGAAATGATGACGGAAGTTCACGATGGCGCAATAGCTACTGACCGGTAATGATGAGGCATGCGTTACGACGTGGTCGTCATCGGCTCCGGTTTCGGGGGCAGTGTCGCCGCGTTGCGCCTGGTGGAGAAGGGCTACTCGGTGCTCGTGCTGGAGGCCGGGCGGCGGTTCGCCGACGACGAGCTGCCGCCGACCTCCTGGCGGCTGCGCCGGTTCCTCTGGGCGCCGCGGCTGCGCTGCTTCGGCATCCAGCGGCTGTCCGTGCTGCGCCCGGCCGGGCGGCGCCGGCTCGGCGACAAGGTCCTGGTGCTGTCCGGGGCCGGGGTGGGCGGCGGTTCGCTGGTCTACGCCAACACGCTCTACGAGCCCTTGCCCGAGTTCTACGCCGATCCGCAGTGGGCGGCGATCACCGACTGGCGGGCCGAGCTGGCACCGCACTACGACCAGGCGAAGCGGATGTTGGGCGTCGCCACCTATCCACGGCTGACCGCGGCGGACGAGGCGATGCGGGCCGTCGCCGACCGGATGGGTGCCGGCGGGACGTTCCATCCGACGCCGGTCGGGATCCACTTCGGGCGGCCGGGGGAGACGGTTCCCGATCCGTACTTCGGTGGGGTCGGGCCCGCCCGCACCGGGTGCCTGCACTGCGGCGCGTGCATGACCGGCTGTCGGCACGGCGCGAAGAACAGCCTGGTGAAGAACTATCTCTATCTCGCGGAGCGGCAGGGCGCCGAGGTGCGGCCGCTGACGACCGCGGTGGCGGTGCGTCCCCTCGCCGCCGGCTACGCGGTGACGACCGTGCGGACCGGCGGCTTCCGGCGCACGGTGGTCGAGGCGGACCAGGTGGTGTTCGCCGCCGGCGCGCTGGGCACGGTGTCGCTGCTGCACCGCATGCGGGCCGCGGGCACGTTGCCGGGGCTGTCGTCGCGGCTCGGCGCGCTGACGCGGACCAACTCCGAGTCGATTCTCGGCGCGACCGTGCCGGGGCGCTCCGCGGTGGACTACTCGTCGGGCGCGGCGATCACGAGCTCGTTCCACCCCGACGCGCGTACGCACATCGAACCGGTCCGCTACGGGCGCGGTTCCAACGCGATGGGTCTGCTGCAGTCGGCGCTGGTCGACGGCGGGCCGCACCGGGTCCGGCGGCTGCTGGCGACGCTGGCCGGGCGACCGCTGACCTACCTGCGCGCGCTGTCGGTGCGGGACTGGTCCCGGCGGACGGTGATCGCGCTGGTCATGCAGTCGCTGGACAACTCGCTGACGCTCGGGTGGCGGCGGGGGCGGCTGGTGACCATGCCCGGGCACGGCGCGCCGAACCCGACCTGGATCCCGGCCGGCAACACCGCCGCGCGGCTGCTGGCCGAGGAGATCGGCGGCGTGCCGGGCGGGTCGCTGACCGAGGCGTTCGACATCCCGCTGACCGCGCACATCCTGGGCGGAGCCGCGATCGGCGCGTCGCCCGAGTCGGGGGTGGTCGACCCCTGGCAACGGGTGTACGGGCATCCGGGGCTCCATGTGGTCGACGGCGCGGCGGTGCCGGCGAACCTCGGGGTCAACCCGTCCCTGACGATCACCGCGCTGGCGGAGCGGGCGCTGTCGTTCTGGCCGACGAAGGGTGCGGCTGACCCGAGGCCGCCGCTGGGGTCCGCCTACGCGCCGGTGTCGCGGGTCTGGCCCGACCGGCCCGCTGTGCCGCCTTCGGCGCCGGGGGCACTGCGCTAGATGGGGTCCGTGGTGGGCGTGCACGTGAGTTGCGTCCCCGTACCCCCGCCAGAGGGGTGAGGGAGCGCCGGGTGGACCGGCACGGTCGGTAAACTCCGGACGCATGACCACGCCTCGCCCGGTTCTCGTCGTCGACTACGGCGCGCAGTACGCACAGCTCATCGCGCGCCGGGTGCGGGAGGCGAAGGTCTACTCCGAGATCGTGCCGCACACCATGCCCGTCGCGGACATGCTCGCCAAGAACCCGGTCGCGATCATCCTGTCCGGCGGCCCGTCGAGCGTCTACGAGGTTGGTGCCCCGCAGGTCGAGCGGGACCTGTTCGAGACCGGTGTCCCGGTGTTCGGCATCTGCTACGGCTTCCAGGCGATGGCGCGGGCGTTGGGCGGCACGGTCGCGCACACGGGCCGCCGCGAGTTCGGTGGCACGGTGCTCACCGTGGCGCCCGAGGCTGGTGTGCTGCTGCGCGACCTGCCGGCGTCGCTGCCGGTCTGGATGAGCCACGGCGACAGCGTGACCGCGGCGCCGGCGGGCTTCACGGTCACCGCCGCGACGCCGGGCGCCGAGGTGGCGGTCTTCGAGGACCTGATCGGGCGCCGCGCGGGCACCCAGTTCCACCCGGAGGTGCTGCACACGGCACACGGGCAGGACATGCTGACCCGGTTCCTGTACGACATCGCCGGCGTCGAGCCGAGTTGGACGCCGGACAACATCATCGACGACCAGGTCGCCGCGATCCGGTCGCTGGTCGGCGACAAGGAGGTCATCTGCGGCCTCTCGGGCGGCGTCGACTCCGCGGTGGCGGCGGCGCTGGTCCACAAGGCGGTGGGCGACCAGCTCACCTGCGTCTTCGTCGACCATGGGCTCCTGCGGGCGGGCGAGGCGGAGCAGGTCGAAGAGGACTACGTCGCGGCCACGGGCGTGAAGCTGAAGGTGGTCGACGCATCGGACCGCTTCCTGGCGGCCCTCGACGGCGTGACCGACCCGGAAGAGAAGCGGAAGATCATCGGCCGCGAGTTCATCCGCGTCTTCGAGCAGGCGGCCCGCGAGGTGGCCGCCGAGGGCGACGTCGAGTTCCTGGTGCAGGGCACGCTCTACCCGGACGTCGTCGAGTCGGGCGGCGGCACCGGGACGGCCAACATCAAGTCCCACCACAACGTGGGCGGTCTGCCTGACGACTTGAAGTTCGCGCTGGTCGAGCCGCTGCGGACGCTCTTCAAGGACGAGGTACGCACGCTGGGCAAGGCGCTGGGCCTGCCGGACGCGATGGTCTGGCGCCACCCGTTCCCGGGTCCGGGCCTGGCGATCCGCATCATCGGCGCGGTGAGCCGGGACCGCCTGGAGGTCCTGCGGGCGGCGGACCAGATCGCCCGGGCCGAGCTGACGGCGGCGGGTCTGGATCGGGACGTGTGGCAGTTCCCGGTGGTCCTGCTGGCGGACGTCCGCAGCGTGGGCGTGCAGGGCGACGGGCGCACGTACGGCCACCCGGTGGTGCTGCGCCCGGTGTCCAGCGAGGACGCGATGACGGCGGACTGGTCCCGGCTGCCTTACGACGTGATCGCCCGCATCTCGACCCGCATCACGAACGAGGTCCCCGAAGTGAACCGCGTGGTCCTCGACGTCACGAGCAAGCCCCCGGGCACGATCGAGTGGGAGTAGGGGCGGTCGGCCTGCCCGGTCTGGGCGTGCGGCGCCGTGATCGCGTTGGGTCGTGACGAGCATCTGGCCGCAATGGTCGGTCGGTCGCGATAGGCGTCAACTGCGATGAGTTGAGCAGCGAGGGCGTGCGGCCTGCAGGGTGTTTGGCCACATAGGGGCCTGCGGCTTCCGGAGGCTTGCGCCTACGACGGGCCTGCGGCTTCCGGAGGCTTGTGCCTACGACGGGCCTGCGGCTTCCGGAGGCTTGTGCCTACGACGGGCCTGCGGCTTCCGGAGGCTTGTGCCTACGACGGGCCTGCGGCTTCCGGA
>NZ_JBFAIU010000205.1:0-13446 GCF_040654855.1 Asanoa sp. NPDC050611 | reverse complement strand
GGCACTCGACAGAGCGCCCGAGCCGGTCCGCGTGGTCAGCCGCGCAGGATCCACTGCTGGTTCGTGCCGCCGTGGCAGGACCAGAGGTGCAGTTTCGTGCCGTTGGCTGTGCCGTTGGCGCTGGCGTCCAGGCACAGGCCCGACTGGGCGCTGGTGATCGTGCCGTTGGTGCCGACGTTCCACTGCTGGTTAGTCTGGCCGTTGCAGTCCCAGATGATGGCCGCCGTGCCGTTGGTGGTGCCCTGGTTCGAGGCGTCCAGGCACTTGTTGCCGTACACCGTCAACTGCTTGCTCGACGTGTACGTCCACCGCTGGTTCGTGCCGCCGTGGCAGTCCCACAGGGCCACCTGTGTGCCGTTGGCCGTGGCCGAGCCCGGTACGTCGACGCAGCGGCCGGACGCACCACCGACGATGGTGACGCTCTGCGGGTTTGTCGTGCTCTGCGGTCCGGCGCTGGCCATCACCGACTGGGCACCGGACGGCCAGTTGCCGTTGGTCACCGTGACGTTGCCGGAGACGACGTTGCCGCGGTCGCCGTTGGTCACGTTCGTGCTGCCGTTGGTCGACCAGTTGTTGGTGACCGTGAAGTTGCCCATGTTCTCGGCGAACCAGTAGTTGGCGGTGGCCCACGTGCCGGTCGACGAGAAGACGTTGTTGCGGGCGGTGAAGTAGCGGGAGCCCTCGTCGAAGTAGATCCCGAAGTATCCGTTGGTCCGCAGACAGTAGTTGTCGCTGACCAGCCCGCCGGGGTTCGCCGAGAGCGTGTAGATGCAGCCACCGTCGTTCATCTGCTGCATCACGTCATGGACGTAGTTGCCGACCAGCCGGTTGTTGGACGCCGTCGTCGCCGTGGTGTAGCGCGGCTGGTAGTTGTAGAGGCCGCGGTCCGCGTAGTGGTCGCTGCCGCCCGCGTCGTTGGAGCCCCAGCCATAACCGATGGACATCCCGGTGTACGGCAGGTTGTAGACCTCGTTGTGCGAGACCGTCGAGTTGGTGACGTACGTCGTGAGCACCGAGACGATGCCGCGGTACTCGATGCCCAGGTCGTGCAGCCGGTTGTCGCTGATGGTGACGTCCCGGTTGACCATCCTCTGGTCGCTGGGGTGGTGCGCGTCGGCGCGGACACCGCCGACCACGATCCCGCCGGCCGCGTTGCGGGCGATCTCGGACCGGGTGACGGTGATGTTGCTCGTGCCGAGGCCGACCCCGCTCGAGTGGGCGTTGGCGTCGTTGCCGATGCCGATGGCGGTCTGACCGAGGTTGACGAACCGCGCGTCGCTGAACGTGACGTTGTTGGCCGCCGACACCTGCACCGCGGCCGGCATCTGCTGCCAGTTGGGCCGGGTCGCCTCGAACTGTGGGCAGCCGTTGTGACACGTGCTGAATCCGGGCCAGCTCCAGTTGCCGCTGATGTAGGCGCCGGTCTGCTGGTCCACGTAGCCCTGGTTGCTGCTCGCGCCGAGCCAGCTCGTGCCGGTGAAGGTGATCCCGCTGAAGGTGAGGTGGTGTGCGGGTGCGTCGTAGGTGCCGCCGACGCTGACCAGGGACTGGAGGGTCGGCAGCTCCACGGCGACGCTGTTCATGTTCTGCCCGCTGAGCGGGATGTAGGACAGCGCGCCGGTGCCGGGATCGAGGTGCCACTCACCCGGCGCGTCAAGGAACTCGTACGCGTTCGCCAGGTAGAGCGGCCCGGCCCGGTGCGGGCTGGTGAAGGTGTCGTACCCGAAGTTGTTGTTGCTCCAGCCCGGCTGCTGCATGGTGATGACGTTGCCGCTGATGCTCTGGACCGAGACGTACCGGTCCGTGAAGGAGTTGACGCTCTCCAGCTGGACCCGGCTCTTGTTGGCCAGGTTGTTGAGATAGCCCAGTGCGCTGTTGGTGAAGCTCAACCCGGTGCTGGAGGCGGTGAAGTCGCCGCGGTTGACCTGGGTGCGGGCCCGGGTGGCGAGCGCGCCGTTGACGTAGAGCTGCCGGCTGTCGAGCCCGGCGCCGACGTTGGCCCGCCAGATGTTGCGGCCGGAGTCGACGAGCGTCCAGCCGGCGACGGCCCGGGCGCCGCTGATCACGGGTTGCGCGGACGGGGCTGACTGCCAGGACACGCGGTAGCCGTTGGCGCCGGAGTCGGCGGCCGTGAACCGCAGCGGCGCGGTCAGCCGGTAGGTGCCGCCGGCCAGTTGCACGACGATGTCGCCGGTCATCGCGCCGACCAGGGACCGCACGCGCGCCTGCGCGGCGGACAGGGAGCACGGTTGGCTGCTGGAGCAGGCGGTGTCGCCGCCCGCGGGCGCGGCGTAGAGCGTGGTGGTGGCCGCCAGAGCCGGCGCGGCCGGGGCGATCAGGACCGTCGTCGCGACGGCCAGACCGGTGGCCACCGCGGCCGATGTCAGCCTGCGGACCGTGGTGGGTGAGGATCCGAGCATGGGACCTCCTGTTGCGGGACGGGACGGGGGAGTGCCCGATCGAAGGCCGCGCTGCCGCTCGACCGGTGCGCGCCGTTCGCGACGTGGCGGCGGGCGGTCACAAGGTGGTCGGGCACGGCGAACAGGCGGTGCCCGGCCCGCTCGGGCCGGACGTGTGGCCCGTCGGCCGTGCTGGTGTCGATGTGGCGGGCCGAGGTCGCGACGACCGCCTCGTCGATCGCGAGCCCGAGGCCGGGGGAGTCGCCGAGCACGAACGCGCCGTCCTCGACCGACACGTCGACCGAGACGCCGACCGGCGGGTGCAGGTCCTGCAGCTCGCTGGCCAGATGGTTGGGCACGGACGTGGCCGCGTGCAGCAGGCCGACCGGTGTGGTGCCGATCGGGCTGACGGGCAGGTCGTGGGCGTGGGCCAGCGCCGACACGCGAAGGAAGTGGGTGACGCCCCAGACCGCGGCGGTCTGCACGACGTCGACGGCTCCGGCCGCGATCAGCGGACGGAACTGCTCCAGGCCGGTGAGGTTCTCGCCGCTGGCGACCGAGGCGTGGACGCCCTGGCTGACGGCGGCGAGGCCGGCGGCGTCCCAGCGCCTGACCGGTTCCTCGATCCAGGTGAGATCCAGGGCGCGCTCGAACTCGCGGACGTGCCGCACGGCCTGCTTGCGGGTCCAGCACTCGTTGGCGTCGAGCATCAGGCCGGGTCGCAGGCCGTGTGCGGCGTCGGTCAACACCTCGCGCACCAGCAGCAGGCGGCGCAGGTCGTGTTCCACGTCGAGGCCGCCCTTGAGCTTGGCGGCCCGCAGGCCCCGGGCCGCGTACCCGGCGTAGAGCGCGACGAGCTCGTCGTCGGTCAGGCCGATGTCCAGACCGGAGGCGTACGCGGGGACCGTGCGGTCGCGCCCACCGAGCATGCGCCACAGGGGTTCGCCGGCCGCCCGGGCCTTGATGTCCCACAGCGCGGTGTCGAGGGCGCCGATGGTGCCGAAGACGGATCCGGCGTGGCCGGCCTTGAAGGTCTGCCTGAGCATGCGGTCGTACAGCGCCGTGACGCCGCGCGGGTCCTCGCCCACGATCGCCGGGAAGACGGAGTCGATGTGGGAGTGGGGGCCGAGCCCGATGCCCGTGATGCCCTCGTCGGTGTCGACCATGACGATCGGCACCGGCACGCCGCCGTCGGCGTAGACGCCGTTGGCGTCGCCGACGGGCCGGCCCCACTCGTGGACCGTCGTCAGCGTTCGATACCCGGTGATGCGCATGTCAGCCTTTCGTGGCGCCGGCGGTGACCCCGTCGGCGATCTGGCGCTGGAGGAACAGGTAGAGCAGGAGGACGGGGGCCGCGGCGATGAGCACGCCGGACGCGAAGGTGGGGATGTTGGCCGAGTACTGGCCCCGCAGCGCGGTCACGCCGACCATGAGCGTGCGGTGCTCGGCGGACGGCATCATCAGCAGGGCGATCAGAACGTCGTTCCAGCAGAAGAGGGCGTTGAGGATGCCGACCGACAGCAGCGCGGGAGCGCCGATCGGCAGCATGATCCGGCGGTATACGCCGTAGAGGCTGTTGCCGTCGATCCGCGCGGCGTCGATGATCTCCGGCGCGATCGTGCGGTAGTAGCTGGTCATCAGGAACACCGTGAACGGAAGGAACTGCGCCACGTAGGCGAGGACCAGGCCGGGATACGTGTCGATGAGACCGGTGTCGGCCATGACCCGGGCCAGCGGCACCATGATCACCTGGAAGGGGATGAACAGCGCCGCGAGGCAGCCCAGGAACAGGATCGACGATCCGCGGAACCTGATCTGGCTCAGGGCGAAGCCGGCCATCGAACCGACCAGGAGGAGCACGACGACCGCGGCGGTGACCACGACGACCGAGTTGAGGAAGTAGCGTCCCATCCCCACGCTGGTCCACGCGTCGGTGATGTTGTCGAAGCGCAACGACGACGAGACGCCGAACCGGTCGAGGACGTACTCCCGTCTGGTCTTCATCGCGACGTTGCCGGTGAACAGCAGCGGGTAGACGGTCGCCGCGGCGAGCAGGCCCATGGGTATGGCGACCAGCCAGCGGCTCACCGGGGTGCGCGACATCAGGACTCCTTCACGGCGCGGCGCAGCAGGCTCAGCTGCAGCATCCCGACGACGAGCATGATGACGAAGAGGACGGTCGAGGCCGCGGAGGCCAGTGCCGGCCGGTTCAGCTGTCCCTGCTGGATCCAGATGTAGTACTCGGGCAGGTAGGTGGAGCCCTCCGGCCCGCCGCTGGTCATGACGTAGAGCAGACCGAACATGGACGTCAGCATGCCGATCATCGTCGTGACGAAGACGAACTGGATGGTGCGCGACAGGCCGGGGATGATCACGTGCCAGATGACCTGCGCCAGGGATGCGCCGTCGACCCGGGCGGCGTCGAGCAGGGCACCGTCCAAAGTGGCGAAGCCGGCGAGGAAGACCACCAGAGCCATGCCGAACGTGGCCCAGACGTGGACGCCGACGACCGCGAACATGGCGATGTCCGGGTCGCCGAGCCAGTCGACGGGTCCGAGACCCACGGTGCCGAGCGCGGCGTTGAGGGGACCGTCGAAGGCGAGCAGCAGGTTGAAGATCGCCCCGACGATGACGGGGGACAACACGGCGGGGAAGAAGTAGACGCTGCGGAAGAGCCGGTGGCCCGGCACGCGCAGGTAGATGAACGTCGCCAGCAGACCCGGGATGGCCACCGCGATCGGCAGCAGCAGGACCAGGAGGCCGACGTTGCGCAAGGCGATCTGGAACAGCGGGTCCTGGAAGAGTTCCTTGTAGTTGTCGAGCCCGACCGCGGCTCCGTCGCGCTCGCCGTCGCCGGTGAAGGAGAAGTTGACGCCGAGCGTCAGTGGCCACAGCCGCAGCGCGACGATGATCAGGATCGCCGGGGCGACGAGGACGTAGGGCGCCAGTCGTTCGCCGCGCATGCCGCGGGCGGCCCGCCGCCGCGCCGCGCGCGGTGGCGACGGCGTCCGCGGGCCCGCGGCCCGCCCGGCCGGAGCCGGGCGGACCGACGGATGCGAGGTGCGGTTGACCATCGGTCAGGCCGGCTTGTCCGAGGCGGCCAGTTGCTTGAGCGCGTCGTCGACCGTGACGGAACCACTGAGCAGCTGCTGGGACAGGCGTCCCATCAGGTCGATCGTCTTCGAGGAGAGGGCTACGTGCAGGGCGGGCTTTCCGGCCTTGAGGTCGGACACGATCGTGGCCACCGCCGGGCCGGCCGTGGAGACGTCGATCGTGGTGTCGGCGGCGATCGCGCCGGCGTCGGCGTAGAACGCGGTGAGGGCCTCGGTCGAGGTCAGGGAACGCACGAGGTCGGCGGCGAGCTTGGGGTCCTTCGTCGACTTGGCCACGGCGTAGCCGATGCCGCCGTCGTAGGGGAGGTTGGGCGTGGCGCCCTCCGTGACGACCGGTGCCGTCATGACCCCGACATTCTCCGGCTTCAGGAACTCGTTGAAGTCCTTCCAGTGGCCGATGTCGGACATCAGGCCGATCATGTGGGCCCCCTTGCCCGCCTCGAACAACCCGAAGGCGTCGTTGAACATGGCGGTCGAGTTGGCACCGTCCGTGTTCAGGCCGGAGTCGTTGACCTCCTTCCACAGCTGGAAGAGCCGCTTGACGTCGGGCGATTGCCAGTCACGCTTTCCGGCGATCCAGTCGTCGTACTCCTGGGGCGTCAGGATCCCCGAGCCGAGGCCCGACATGAAGAACTGGATGCCGATGCCTTCCTTGTTGCCCTGCGCGAAGCACTTGGCGCCGGCCTTGGCGATGGCGGCGCAGTTGGCGGTGAACTCGGCCCACGTCCGCGGTGGGTTGTCGGGGTTCAGGCCGGCCTTCTGGTAGAGCGCCTTGTTGTAGTAGATGGGGTGCCCCTGCAGGGTCACGGGCGCCGCGTAGGTCTTGCCATCCTTGCCGAACGCGTCCCAGCCGGCCAGGCGCTGCTTGTCGTCCGCGATGTACTCGTCGAGGGGGACCAGGGAGTCGACGCGGTCGCGGATCTGCCCGCCGCCGTTGAACAGCATGACGTCGGGGCCCTTGCCGGCCTGCACGGCCGCGCCCAGCAGCGTGTAGTACTGGTCGAAGGGCTGTGCCACGAACTCGACCGTCGTGTCCGGGTGTTTCTTGGCGAAGTCGGCCTTCGCTTTCGCCACGTACGAGGCCGCGGTGGCGTCGCCGGACTTCCAGTCCCAGACGAGGAGCTTCCCGCCGGACGCTGCCTTGTCCGCTTCCTTCGGGCCGGAGGCGCTCCCGCACCCGGACGCCGCCAGAACCGCTATCAGGACCGCTGACCACAGTGCTCGCTGCTTCATCGCCGCTCACTCTCCAGAAGGTGCGGGAGGGACCATCGTGCTCAGAGTGCCGAGAAACGTAACTCGTATGACGTTAGACGTCAATACAGTGCCGTATACTGCCGCGATCGGGCCACGAGTCCGGCGAACGGGCGGCCGGAGGGAAAGATGACGGCTTCACGGCAACTGGACGGCGCGGACGCGGCACCCCCGGCCTGGGCGCGGCGATCGACCAACCTGGCCAAGGCGATCACCGCCGAGCTGGTGCAACGGATCGTCCGGGGTGTTCATCAGCCCGGCACGCCGCTGCCGCCGGAGCCGGCGCTCTGCGAGACCTTCGCGGTGAGCCGCACCGTCGTCCGCGAGGCGGTCAAGATCCTGCAGGAGAAGGGGCTGGTGCAGGTCCGGCAGGGCACCGGCACGATCGTCACCGCCCCGTCGGAGTGGGACATGCTCGACGAGCTCGTCCTCGGAGCGACGATCGCCGAGGACGAGGGCCTGGCCATTCTCGACGACGTGGTGGTCACCCGGCGGGTGCTCGAGTCCGACATGGCGAACGTCGCCGCCCGGCAGGCCGACCAGGAGACCGTCGAACGGCTGCGCGCCCAGGTCGACCGCATGGACGAGCTCGTCGGCGACCACGTGACCTACGAGGAACACGACCGCGCCTTCCACGACACGATCATGCGCGCCTCCGGCAACCGCGTCGCCCGTGCGGTCGTGCGCTCGTTGCAGAGCCAGGTCATCCGGACCGCCGCTTACCTGGGGCGCACCGAGCGCGCGCTGTGCGTCGCGTCCAACCGTGGCCACCGGCGGATCTACGAGCGCATCGCCGCACACGACCCGGCCGGCGCCGCCGATGCCATGTTCACCCACATCACCGACGCCTGGCTCGTCCGCCGCAGCGGGCCGGACCCGGTGCGCCTGCGCCGCTAGTCGCCGGCATCGGTCTACATCGATTGACGATTCAGTGTCCGAGGGGGACACTGAATGTCATGCATCTGGCGGCGCGGGAGCCGGCGACGCCAGGCAGCTGACCGATCCTCGCCGCGAGGCGCTCACCGGGCACGCCTAGCGGTGCTGGTCGGCACCCATCCCGCGGGCGTGCCGCGATCGCGCACGCCGGGCCGCGCGACCGCGTCGACGGTCCGGCGGCGATGCGTCACGTCCTTCTAAGGATCGAGGAGTGACGTATGGAACTTCGTCGAACGCTGCTCGCCGGCTCCGCCGCCATCGTCGCGGCGGCCGCCGCGATGTTGATCGTTCCGGGGCTGGCCCCACCGGCGGCCGCGGCGTCGTTGACCGAGGTGGCCAACTTCGGCGACAACCCGGGCGGAATGCGGATGCACGTCTACGTGCCCGACGCGCGTCCGGCACAGCCGGCGATCGTGGTCGCCATGCACGGGTGCGGCGGATCCGGGCCCGGCTTCTATTCGAGCAGCGAGTTCGCCTCGCTGGCCGACCAGCACGGGTTCATCGTGGTCTATCCGACGGCGACGCAGCAGGCCGGCTTCGGCAACTGTTTCGACACCTGGTCGGACGCGGCCAAGCGCCGAGGTGGCGGCAGCGATCCGGTCTCGATCGTGTCGATGGTGGCCTACGTGCAGCGACAGTACGGCGGTGACCGGAACCGGGTCTACGCCACGGGCAGCTCGTCCGGCGGCATGATGACCAACCACATGCTCGCGCTGTACCCGGACGTCTTCCGGGCCGGAGCCGCGTTCATGGGCGTTCCGTTCAACTGCTTCGCCAACGCGGCCGACTATCCGCCCGGCAGCAGCCGGTGCACCGGCGGTGCCATGGACCGCACGCCGCGGCAGTGGGGGGACGCCGTCCGGCAGGCGTACCCGGGCTACACCGGAGCGCGACCCCCGGTGCAGCTCTGGCACGGGACGAACGACACGCTGGTGCCGTACTCGCTGTTGCAGGAGTCCATCGAGCAGTGGACCGACGTGTTCGGCCTGAGCCAGACGCCGACGTCCGCGGACACACCGCGGTCGGGCTGGAACCGGCGCCGCTACGCCGACGCCGCCGGGGCGGTGCGGGTGGAGGCCTACAGCATCCAGGGCGCCGGACACAGCCTGCCCTCCGGCGGGATGGCGGCGGCCGCGGTCGCGTTCTTCGGGCTGAGCGGCACCACCCCGACGCCGCCACCGACCACGACCCCGCCCCCGGCCGGTGGTGACTGCGTCGCGAGCTACCGGCAGGTCAACGCCTGGGCCGGCGGGTTCCAGGGCGAGGTGACCGTGCGGGCCGGCGACGCGGCCGTCAACGGCTGGGTGGTCAACCTCGGCTTCGCCGGGAGCACCACCATCACGCAGGTGTGGAACGGCGCGCTGTCCGGCGGCAGCGCGGGTTACGCCGTGCGGAACCTGTCCTGGAACGGCGCGATCCCCGCCGGTGGTTCGACCGTCTTCGGGTTCCTCGGTGCGGGGACCGCGGCCGCGCCGACGCTGGCGTGTGGCGGTCCGTAGCCGCAATATTTAACTCATCTTCGACGGTCGTCAGAATTCATTGACATTTCCCTTCACGTACCCGACGATCCCACCACCGCCCCACGAAGGGTCTCGTCAATGAAGAAGGTCAGCGCTCTCGGGCTCGTCGCCGCTGTCGCGATCGCCCTTTCCGGATGCACGGACTCGGACGCGACCCCCTCCGACGAGGGCAGCGCGCAGCTGCGCCTGGTCCGGGTCGCCGCGTTGCCGATCACCGAAACCGCCGCGCTGTGGGGCGGCAGCACGGCGGGCATCTTCGCCAAGCACGGCCTGCGGGTGGAGGTGTTGCCAGCACAGGGTGGAGCGCAGGCTATTCCGGCCCTGATCAACGGCGACATCGACTTCGCCATCGGCCAGCCGTTCGGCCCGATCCGGGCGGATCTGCAGGATCTCGGTGTCGTGGTGATCGGCAACTACGCGTCGTCGTACGCGACCGGCGACGACATCAACGCCGTCGTGGCGTCGGCCAGCTCCGGCATCACCCGGCCCGCCCAGCTCGCGGGCCGGCGCGTGGCGGTCAACAGCCTGGGCGCCGCCGGCGACGTGACGATCATGGCGGCGGTGGAGAAGGACGGGGGCGACCCGACGAAGGTCAAGTTCGTCGAGGTCGCCTTCCCCGACGCGCCCGCGCAGCTCCAGGCCGGCAACATCGACGCCGCCTGGGTGCCGGAGCCGTTCGCCACCCAGCTGCGCGGCCGCGGCGACACCTTCGTGGTGGCGCCCTACCAGGCGACCGTGCCCGGCCTCGCGACCCTGACCACGATCGCGACGAAGAAACGGATGGACTCCGACGCCGACCTCGTCGCCGCCTTCTCGGCGGCGATGAAGGAGACGCTCCTGTGGGCGCTGGACCCGGCCAACGAGGCCGCGGTCCGCCAGTCCATCAAGGACAACCTCGAACTGCCCGACGCCGTGGCCGACTCGGTGCGCCTGCCGGCCTTCGGCTGGCAGGTCGACCGGGCGAGCCTGGAGACGCTCGCCACGCTCGCCGGCAAGTACGGCGTGCTGGACCGCCAGCCCAACTTCGACCGGCTCATCCAGCAGCAGTAGACCGGGCCCGGGAGAGACATGCGCGTCCCGCGCAAGGCGCTGCTGGGCCTCTCCGGCCTGGTCGGGTTCCTCGTCGTGTGGCAACTCGTGCCGGCGCTGGGCCTCGTCGACCAGCAGTACCTGCCGTACGCCACGGACGTGCTCGCGCGGATCGCCGAGGAGCTGCGCGACCTCGCCTTCTGGCGCCGGCTCGGTTTCACCATGACGTCGTGGGCGATCGGCCTGGCCCTGGCGACCGTCGCCGCCGTGGTGCTGGGCACGGTGGTCGGCCTGGTGCCCTTCCTGCGCCGCGCGACACACACGATGGTCGAGTTCCTGCGGCCGATCCCGTCGGTCGCCCTCATCCCGCTCGCCGTGCTGATGTTCGGCATCCAGCTCAAGGCGGCCCTGGTCGTCATCGTGTACGCCGCGTTCTGGCAGGTGTTCGTGCAGATGATCTACGGCGTGGCCGACGTGGACGCGGTCGCCCGCGACACCGCCCGCAGCTACGGCCTGCGGCGCCGGCAGCGGCTGGCCTACGTCGTGCTGCCGACGGCCCTGCCGTACCTCATGACCGGGATCCGGCTCGCTGCGGCGGTCGCGCTCATCCTTGCCATCACGTCGGAGATGGTGATCGGCAACCCCGGCATCGGCCGGATGATCGAGCTCTCGCGGTCCGCCGGCGACGCACAGGGCCTGTACGCGCTGGTCGTGCTCACCGGGCTGCTCGGCCTCCTGGTCAACATCGTCTTCCGGTTCGTCGAACGACGCTCGCTGGCGTGGCACCAGTCCGTGCGCGGGGCGGAGGCGCCGTGACCGCCCGGACCGGACCGGTCGCGCCGGTGCAGGCCCGGCGCCTCCTCGGGGGTCTGCTCTTCCCGGTCGGCCTGCCGTTCGTGCTCCTGGTGTGCTGGGGCCTGGCATCGACCAGGTCGACGAACCGGTTCTTCCCCGGCCCCGTGGCCATCCTGCGCGCCTTCGCCGACACCTGGATCGGTCCGGCCTTCGTCGAGGACGTGCTGCCCAGCCTCTACCGGCTCGCTTTCGGCATCGTCGCGTCGATCGTCGTCGGCGTCGGCGCGGGTACGCTCGTGGGCCTGTCCCGCGCGCTGGGTGAGGTGGTCGAGCCCTTGCTGGAGTTCTTCCGCGCGATCCCACCGCCGGTGCTGATCCCCGTCGGGATGCTGCTGCTCGGCATCACCGACACGATGAAGGTGGTGGTCATCGTCTCCGGCGCCGTGTGGCCGATCCTGCTGAACACGGTGGACGGCGTCCGCTCCACGGACAGCGTGCTGTCCGAGACCGCGGCCTCCTTCCGGATCGGGCGGTGGCAACGACTCCGGTTCCTGGTGCTGCCCGCGGCGAGCCCGCGCATCATGACCGGCGTGCGGCAGGCCCTGTCGGTCGCGCTCATCCTCATGGTCATCTCGGAGATGTTCGCGTCGTCCGCCGGCCTGGGCTACCGGATCGCCTACTTCCAGCGGAACTACCTGATCGCCGAGATGTGGAGCGGCATCCTCCTGCTCGGACTCGTCGGAGTGGTTCTCGCCGCCACCTTCGGCCTGGTCGAGCGGCGGGTGCTGCGGTGGTATCACGGGAGCAGGGCGGTCGAGCGTGCCTGATCGCCAGATCCGGCCGGAGGAGCGGACCGTGCGGAGTCGTCAGCCGAAGCAACTGCTGCTCGCCTTCTTCGGCGAGCACGTCGTCGACGACGATCCCGGCCCGATCCGCGCCAGCGTGCTGATCGGGGTGCTCGACGGTGCCGGTGTCGCGGCGCCGGCTACGCGGGCCACCCTCGACCGGCTCGTGCAGACGGGCATCCTCGCGCGGAACCGGAGCGGGCGGGAGATCCTGTTCTCGCTGACGGGGCACGGCACCGCGGTCCTGCGCGAGGCGACCGCGCGCGTGCGGGGCCCGCACCCGTTCGACCCGCAGGGCACCGGCTGGACGCTCGTCACGTTCACCATTCCCGAGGACCAGCGCACGCTCCGGCACCGGTTGCGTTCGACGCTCACCTGGGAGGGCTTCGCGCCGCTGCGCGACGGTCTGTGGCTGGCACCGGGCGAGGTCGACCTGGCCAGCGCGCTCGAACCGTTGCGGGAGGACCTGCCCCCGAACACGGTCGTCGGCTTCCACGCCCGGGAGCTGCCGTCGTTCCCGATCGCCGACAGCGTCCGGGCCGCCTGGGACATCGAGGCCATCCGCCGCGAGCACCTGGCGTTCATCGAGGCGTGGGAGGACCCGGGTCCGGCCACGCGAGCGCCCAGCGCGCTGACCCTGCGGACGATGCTCGTGGCGGACTGGCTGGCGTTGCTGCGGACCGACCCGCGCCTGCCGCGTGAGTTCATGGACGCGCGTTGGCCGGCCGAGCGGTCGGTCGAGGTCTACCGCCGGACGCACGAGCGGCTGGCGGCGCCGTCGGCGGCCGAGTTCGCCGAGCTGGTCGCCGATCGCGCCGCGGCTAACCGGCGTACCGTTGCCGCAGCTCGGTCTTTCGCACCTTCCCCGACGCGGTCCGCGGCAGCTCGTCGACGGTGACCACGTTCCGCGGCAGCTTGTAGCGGGCGACCTTGCCGGCCAGCAGCTCCCGCACGGTCGCGGTGTCGACGGTGACACCCTCGCGCACGGTCAGGATCGCCCACGGGACCTCGCCCCATCGATCGTCCGGAACTCCGATGACCGCGGCCGCCGTGACGCCGTCGAGCTCGCCCAGCAGCAGCTCGAGCTCGGCCGGGTAGATGTTCTCGCCGCCCGAGATGATCATGTCCTTGAGTCGGCCGGCGATGTAGAGGCACCCGTCGGCGTCCAGGTAGCCCAGGTCGCCCGAGCGGAACCAGCCGTCGGCGGTGAACGCGTCGCGCGTCGCGTCGGGGAGGCCGAGGTAGCCGGCGAACACGTTGGGGCCGGCGATCTCGATCTCGCCGATCGTGCCGGGCGGTGCCGGCGTGCCGTCGGGGCCGGCGATCCGGACGTCGGTGAAGAAGTGGGGGAGCCCGACGCTGCCCTGCTTGGCCCGGGTCATCGCCGGCGGCAGCGCGGTCGCGCCCGGCGACGTCTCGGTCATCCCATAGCCCTGCGAGAACGACAGGCCCCGCTCCTCGTAGGCGCTCAGGATGCGGTTGGGCACGGCAGAACCACCACAGGTGAGCTTCGCCAACGACGAGAGGTCGGTCGAGGCCCAGTCCGGGTGGTCGGCCA
>NZ_JBFAIU010000204.1:0-13535 GCF_040654855.1 Asanoa sp. NPDC050611 | reverse complement strand
CTGGTCGAGATGACGCAGTTCAAGGACCGCCGGATCGGCACCTACTCCAAGGGCATGCGGCAGCGCACGCGGGTCGCCGCGGCGCTGGTATCACCACCTACGCGAGCTGGTCCGTCGACGAGCTCGCGCGGATGGTGCTCGCGGGCCGGCTCGACTACTCGCTGTGCGGCGTGTGCGGCGACGCGGTGCCGAGCGCCGACCTGGGGCTGGCCTGGCGGGTGCTGGCGGTCGACCCGGTCTGGGTGCTGCTGCCCGAGAGTCACCCGCAGGCCGCCAAGGCCGAGATCGACCTGGCCGACCTGGGCCCGGAGCGCTGGGTGGCCGCGCCCGGCGACGGCTGCTTCGCCGACTGCTTCGCCGCCGCCTGCGCCCGCTCCGGCTTCACGCCGCGCAAGGTCTACGAGACCGACCTCAAGGGCAGCATCGACCTGGTCGAGGCCGGCGAGGCGATCGCGCTCTGCCAGGCCACGTTCCGCCCGGTGCCGGGCCTCGTCGCGCGGCCGATCAAGGGCGCGCCGCTGCGCTGGCGGCTGCTGCTGGGCTGGCACGCGGAGGCACAGGCGGCCGGCTTCGCCGACCTGATGGTGAAGCACGCCGCGGCGGCCTACTCCGACATCCTCGACCGCAACCCCGCCTACAGCTCGTGGCTGGCCACCCATCCGAGCTTCGGCGCACAGGTCACCACGGAGTTCGAGCCGGTCGTATGAGCCAGGTGGTATATACCACCTTCGATGATTCGCGTTTACGTTGACGGTGCTTTTCCTTCTCCTCACCCCCGAAGGAGCGCACCGTGAACCGATTCCTCGCCGGCCTCGCCGCAGCGACCCTGCTGGCGGCCGGCATCACCGTCGCCGTGGCCGCACCGGCCGCCGCGAAACCGGCACCGGCACCCGCGCCGGCGCCCGCCGAGGCCGCCTCACCGGAGATGCTCGCCGCGCTGCAGCGTGACCTCGGCCTGACCGCCGACCAGGCCAAGGTCCGGATCGCCAAGGACGACGCGGCCAGCCGCACTGAGCTGCGCCTGCGCAAGACCCTCGGCGCCGCGTTCGGCGGTGCGTACCTCACGCGCGACGGCTCGTTCGTCGTCAACGTGACGTCGGCCGCCCGCGTCGCCGACGTGACCGCGGCCGGCGCGACCGCCAAGGTGGTCGCCCGCAGCGCGGCCACGCTCGACGCCGTCAAGGCCCGGCTGGACGCCGCCGCCACCACCGCTCCGGCGGCCACCGTGCCCGGCTGGTACGTCGACGTCACCACGAACCGCGTCGTCGTGCTCGCCAAGGGCGGCCAGGCCGCCGCGCGGCGCTTCGTCCGGGCCAGCGGTGCCGACGCGTCCGCGGTGTCCATCGTGGCCAGTGCGGAGACACCGCGCCTGCTGTACGACGTCCGCGGCGGCGACGCCTACTACATGGGCGGCGGGCGCTGTTCCGTCGGCCTGTCGGTCAACGGCGGCTTCGTCACCGCCGGCCACTGCGGCACCCGCGGCACCGCGACCCAGGGCTACAACCAGGTCAGCCAGGGCACGTTCCAGGGCTCGTCGTTCCCCGGCAACGACTACGCGTGGGTGTCGGTCAACAGCAACTGGACGCCGCAGCCGTGGGTCAACAACTACAGCGGCGGCAACGTGACGGTCGCCGGGTCCACCGAGGCCGCGGTCGGCGCGTCGATCTGCCGCTCGGGCTCCACCACCGGCTGGCACTGCGGCACGATCGCCGCGAAGAACCAGACGGTCAACTACTCGCAGGGCTCGGTCAGCGGCCTGACGCGCACCAACGTGTGCGCGGAGCCCGGCGACTCGGGCGGCGGCTGGATGAGCGGCCAGCAGGGGCAGGGCGTCACCTCCGGTGGCTCCGGCAACTGCAGCAGCGGCGGCACGACCTACTACCAGCCGGTCAACGAGATCCTTTCGGCGTACGGCCTGACGCTGCGCACCTCGGGCGGCGGCGGTGACCCCGACCCGCCGACGGGTTGCTCGGGCTACGAGTTCACGGCCGGCGGCTCGCTGTCCTCCGGCGGCAGCGCCTACCAGCCGAACGGCAGCTACTACTACTCGTCGGTGTCCGGCACCCACCGCGCGTGCCTCGACGGCCCGAACGGCACGGACTTCGACCTGTACCTGCAGAAGTACAGCGGCTCGACGTGGGTCAACGTGGCCCAGGGCACCTCGGCCAACCCGGACGAGACGGTGTCCTACAACGGGACCGCCGGCTACTACCGCTACCGCGTGCACGCGTACAGCGGCTCCGGCAGCTACTCGCTCGGCTACTCCAACCCGTAGCACGCAGGCTGGAACGCCCCGCCCGACCGGCGGGGCGTTCTATGTCGTGCCGGCCAGGATCGCCAGCATAGCGTCGACGAAGCCGGCCGGCTGCTCGAACATCGCGCGGTGGCCCGCGGCGTCGAGGACGAACAGGCGCTTGGCCGGGGCGGCGAGCTGGGCGTACCATTGGGCGAAGGGCTCGGAGATCCCGCGCGTCTCGTCGGCGCCCTGCACGAAGTACGCCGGGACCGCGAGGCGCGGGACATCGCGGCGGAGGTCGACCCGCTGCATGTCCGGGTACTGCGCGTGCCAGGTGTCCAGCAGGGCGTTGACCGTGTGCAGCTGGTCCAGCAACGGGTACTCCTCGACCATGATGTCGTCGACCGACGCCGGGTCGCCCTGCGCGTACACCGCGGCGGTGTTGGCGACGATCGGTTCGTAGGAATAGAAGTCCTGGTACGGCGGCGGGCCGAGGTCGACGAGCCGGCGCTCCAGCTCGTCGTTCCGCGTCGCGCGGGCCCACGACAGGATGTCGGCGTAGAAGATGCCGTCCGTCTCGGGGAGGTCGACCGCCTGGCCCGTGCCCACGTACGCCTTGTAGAGCTCCGGGTGGCGGGCGGCGGCCAGCGCGCCCAGCAGCGAGCCGCCCGAGTGGGCCAGCAGGTAGATGCGGTCCTGCCCGAAGCGGGTACGCAGAAAGTTCGTGACCGTGATCGTGTCGGCCACACCGGTGTCGAGGCTGATCGGCGGGCCGGAGTCGAGCGCCGGGTAGCCGCGCCGGTCCAGGGTCGCCACGACGAAGTGGTCCTCCAGGGCGCCGAGGTGGCGGCGCGTCGCGCCCATCTCCATCGCGCCCGGTGCGCCCGGCACGAAGAGCAGCACCGGCTTGGCCGCGTCGCGTCCCCGGACCAGCAGCCGCAGGTCGTAGCCGCCGGCGTCGACGGTGACGAGCTCCGCGACGCCGCCCGCGATGGGCGGGGTGCGGGCCGGCACGGCGACGCCGAACGCGACCAGCCCGACCGCGGCCGCGAGCGTGGCGACGCCGGCTCGGCGCAGGTAGCGCGGGATCCGCCGGCCGGCGCGGCGGTCGCGGGTGAGCGCGGCGCCGTACGCCGCTCCGACGATCATCGGCAGCACGGCGAGGATCCCGTGCAGTCCGCGCCCGGTGACGAGGGCGATCAGGCCGAACGTGGACAGCTGCGGGACGTCGACCGAGGGTCCGCCGACGGGGATGCGGGTCAGTTCGAGTGCGACGACGAAGGCGGCCGGTGCGAACAGCATCGCCCAGCGCGACCGGCTCACCCGGCCGGCCGCGACGCCCACCGCGGCGCTCAGCGCGACCGACCACAGTGCCTCGTTCGCCGTCAGCGGGCCACGCGGAGTCCAGAGGCCGGCGCCGATCCCCCATGCCACCGGCGCCAGCACGATCAGGTTTCGCATGGCAAGCAGCGTGCGGCCGGCCCGGTCGGCGGCACATCCGGCGGAGGTCGGTGCGGGACCGCGACTTTGGTAGGGGTTGCCTGTCGTACCGACGCCGTACGCTCTGCGCATGTCCGGTCTGCTCTTCGCGTTGCTCGTGCCCGAGCCGCCGGGCGGCGCCGGATCGCGCACCCGGGACCGGCTCGCCGACGGTCTCGCGATCGGGGTGGCGCTGGCTTACGGCGGCCTGATGCTGTTCATCGGCGACGCGACCCGGGCCGGCGCGTTCCTGCCGTGGCCCGCCGACGTCGCGGTCGGTCTGCTGTGCTGCCTCGGCCTGCTGGCCCGGCGGCGCTGGCCGGTGGCGGTCGCCGCCGTGCTGCCGGTGACCGCGGTGTCGGTGCTGGCGACGGGCGCGGCGATGGTCGCGCTGTTCACGGTCGCGGTCCGCCACCGGGCGCGGGTGGCGTTGCTGCTCGGCGCCGGCTACGTCGCGGCCGGCCCGGTCTACTTCCTCCTCCACGACGACCCCGAGTTCCCCGTGTGGATGGACGTCGTGGCGCGGGCCGGGCCGGCGCTGGCGGCGATCGGCTGGGGCCTGTTCGTGGGCGCCCACCGGCGGCTCACCGGTTCGCGGGTCGACCAGGCCCGGCTGACCGAGCGCGCTCGCATCGCCCGCGAGATGCACGACGTGCTCGCCCACCGGATGTCGCTGGTCAGCCTGCACGCCGGCGCGCTGGAGGTGCGCACCGACGCGCGGCCCGAGGAGATCTCGGTCGCCGCGGCCGCGATCCGCGGGAGCGTGCACGACGCCCTGCAGGAGCTGCGCACGGTCATCGGGGTCCTCCGAGAGGGCACGGCGGGCCGGCCGGAGCCGCCGCAGCCGGGGCTGGCCGACCTGCCTGAGCTGGTCGACGGAGCCCGGGCGACCGGGATGGCCGTCACCTACACGTGCCGGCTGCCGGAGCCCGGGCCGTCGGTGGTCCTGGGCCGCACGGCCTACCGCGTGGTCCAGGAGGGGCTCACCAACGCCCGCAAGCATTCCCCGGGCGCGGCGGTCGACGTGCTGCTCGACGGCACGGCCGGCGGCGACCTGCGCATCCGGATCACCAACCCCGTCGCGCCGGGCCCGCTCGCGGCCCCGGGCACCGGCCTCGGCCTCGTCGGCATCGGTGAACGGGTGGCGCTGGTCGGTGGCCGCGTCGAGCACGGCCCCGACGACGGGTTCCGCCTCGAGGCGTGGCTGCCGTGGCCGGCGTGACGCGCCCGATCCGTCTCGCGGTCGTCGACGACGACCCGCTGGTCCGCACCGGCCTGCGGATCCTGCTGGGCGGCTCTCCCGACATCGAGCTGGTCGCCGAGGCCAAGGACGGCACCGAGGTCGACCGGCTGGCCGACGCGCACTGGCCCGACGTCGTGCTGATGGACATCCGGATGCCCAAAGTGGACGGGCTGGTGGCCACGCGGCGGTTGCGCGCACGACGGTCGCCGCCGCACGTGATCGTGCTGACCACGTTCAACGCCGACGAGCACGTGCTCGACGCCCTGCGCGCCGGCGCGAGCGGCTTCCTGCTTAAGGACACACCGCCGCTGGACATCATCGCGGCCGTGCGTACCGTCGCCGCCGGCTCGGCCACCCTCTCCCCCGCCGTGATCCGTCAGCTCATCGACCACGTCGCCGACCCGGCGGCAGGCCCGCGCCGGCAGCAGGCCCGCGGGAGGCTCGCGAGGTTGACCGACCGCGAGCGCGAGGTCGCCGTGGCCCTGGGTCGCGGGTGGTCCAACGCCGAGATCGCGGCCGGGCTGTCGATGTCGGTGCCGACGGTGAAGGGCCACGTCTCCCGGCTGCTCACCAAGCTCGACCTCAACAACCGCGTCCAGGTCGCTCTCCTCGTCCACGACGCCGAGCTGCTGTAACGCCCGATGTCATCGGTTGTCCGGGTGCCGGTCGGCTCCCGGCAACCCACCGGGCGTTGGCTCATGGTCCACCCTGGAGGGATTCGCATGACAACGGTCAACCGACGTCAGCTTCTGCTCACCGCGGCCTCCGCCGGCGCGGCGTCCGTGGTGCTCGACCCCGTCAGCTTCGCGTCCGCCACCGGCCCCGGCCCGCGGACCCGGACGCTGTCCGGGACCATCGAGTACGGCGCGCCGGACTGGGTCTACGTGCCGCTCGACATCCCCGCCGGGGTCAACCGGATCAGCGTCACCTACAGCTACGAGCGGCCGACGCCGCCGCCGGGCTACGAGGGCAACGCCCTCGACATCGGCGTCTTCGACGACGACGGCTTCCGCGGCTGGTCGGGCGGCTTCCGGGACAGCTTCACCATCAGCGCGTCGGACGCGACGCCCGGCTACCTGCCCGGCCGCGTCAAGCGGGGCCGCTGGCATCTGATCCTCGGCCCGTACCGCGTCGTGCCGCAGGGCCTGCGCTGGACCGCCACCGTCACGCTCGAGTTCGGCCCGGACGGTCCCGCCTTCAAGCCGAACCCCGCGCCGCACAAGGCCGCCGGCCGTGGCCGGGACTGGTACCGCGGCGACATGCACCTGCACACCGTGCACTCCGACGGGCGGCGCGAGCCCGCCGAGGTCGCCGCCGGTGCCCGGGGCGCGAAGCTCGACTTCATCGTCTCGACCGAGCACAACACGTCCAGCGCCTCCGGCGTCTGGGGTGCGCACGCCGGCCCGGACCTGCTGATCATCGACGGCGAGGAGATCACCACCCGCAACGGCCACTACACCGCGCTCGGGCTGCCGGCCGGCGCCTGGATCGACTGGCGCTACCGGGCGGCGGACGGCACCATCGACCGGTTCGTGCGGGACATCCACAAGGCGGGGGCGCTCGCGGTCGCCGCGCACCCGCTCGCGCCGTGCGTCGGCTGCGGGTGGAAGTTCGGCTTCGCGGGGCTCGACGCCGTCGAGGTGTGGAACGGGCCGTGGACGCTCGACGACGAGGCGGTGCTGGCCAACTGGGACAACCTCCTCGTCGAGGGCAAGCGCTGGATCCCGGCGGTCGGCAACAGCGACGCGCACAGCGAGCCGCAGGTGATCGGGCTGCCGCAGACCGTCGTGCACGCCGACGGGCTCGACCGGACGTCGATCCTGGCGGGCGTCCGCGCCGGGCGCGCCTGGATCGCCGAGTCGGCCGCGGTCGACCTGAGCTTCACCGCCAGCACGGTCAAGGGGCGCACCGCGGGGATCGGCGAGCGGCTGGACGTCGACGACGACACCGCGGTCACGGTCACGCTCACCGTCCGCGGCGCGCCCGGCTGCGGCGCCCGCATCGTCACCGACCAGGGCCAGCGCGTGCTCGCGCCGCTGCCGGCCACCGGTGAGGGCGTCGTGTCCTGGACGACGACGCCGCGCAACTCGCGCTACGTCCGCGCCGAGGTCCGGCGCCCGCAGCCGACACCGACCACCGCCGACACGATGGTCGCCCTGACGAACCCGATCTTCCTCGGCGCCTGACCCGAACCGAAACCTGGAGGACCACCTTGTCCGAGATCACCGTCAGCCGCCGGCAGGTGCTGGCGACGGCGGCCGTCGCCGCCGGCGCCATCGTCGCCGCGGAGGCGCCCGCCGCCGCGCACGGTCGCCACGACACCGCCGAGCCGTTCCCGCTCGGCGTGGCCAGCGGCGACCCCACCGCGTTCAGCGTCATCCTCTGGACCCGGCTCGCCCGCGACCTCTACGACCCCGCTGGCCTGTCCCGCCGCTCGGTCGAGGTGAGCTGGGAGGTCGCCACCGACGAGCGGTTCCGGCGGGTGGTGCGCCGTGGGAGGACCCACGCCCGGCCCGAGTTCGCGCACTCCGTGCACGTTGACGCCGTCGGGCTCGAGCCCGGCCGGGAATACTTCTACCGCTTCAAGGCCCTCGGCGAGCTGAGCCCGGTCGGGCGCACCCGGACCGCGCCCGCCGCCTGGGACAACCCGCGCGCGCTGCGGTTCGCGATCGCCAACTGCCAGGACTTCCAGAACGGCTACTGGCCGGCGTACGACGCCCTGGCCGACGAGGACCTCGACCTGGTCGTGCACCTCGGCGACTACATCTACGAGTACGACCCGGACAGCCGCTTCCCGGACCGCCGGCACGTGGCACCGCAGACCGTCGGTCTCGACCAGCTGAGCACGCTGTCCGACTACCGCAACCGGCACGCGCAGTACAAGACCGACCCGGCCCTGCGCGCCGCCCACGCGGCGTTCCCGTGGGTGGTCACCTGGGACGACCACGAGACGGAGAACAACTACGCTGCGCTGGTCGACGAGGCGGACACCGGCGAGCGCCACCAGACGCCGGCCCAGTTCGCCCGGCAGCGCGCGGCCGCCTACCAGGCGTACTACGAGCACATGCCGATCCGCGCGAACCTCAGGCCCGGCAGCCCGGACCTGCGGATCTTCCGCCGCTTCGACCACGGCCGCCTGCTGCGCCTCAACGTGCTCGACACCCGGCAGTACCGCAGCGACCAGCCCGGCGCCGCGGACTTCGGCCCGATCGAGGCCGGCCTCGGCAACACGACCGGCACGCTGACCGGCCGCGACCAGGAGCGCTGGCTCGCCGCCCAGCTCATCGGCTCGCCGGCCCGCTGGAACGTCGTCGCCCAGCAGGTGATGATGAGCCGCACGCTGTTCCCGAACCCGGCGCTCGTACCCCCGACGATGGCGAACCTCGACCAGTGGGACGGTTACGCACCGCAGCGGGCGCGACTGCTCGGCATGCTCGCCGACCACCGCGTGGCCAACCCGGTCGTGCTGGCCGGCGACATCCACTCGACCTGGTTCAGCGAGCTGCACGAGAACTTCGACCGCCCGGAGATCGCGCCGGTCGCCGTGGAGTTCGTCTCGACGTCGATCAGCTCCGACTTCCCCGCCGCCTTCGACGCACCGGTCAAGGCCGCGAACCCGCCGTTCAACCCGCACGTCAAGTACTTCGACGGGCTCAAGCGCGGCTACCTGCGGTGCGCGGTGGACCGCGACACCTGGCGCACGGACGTCCGGACGGTCGACTCGATCGAGACCCGGACGTCGCCGATCCGCACGCAGGCCTCGTACGCCGTCGCCGCCGGCACGAACCGGATCGTGCCGGCCTGACCGGTCCCTCCGCTCCCGCCGCGTCTGTGCACGGCGGGAGCACGGGCGGGGTAGGTTGCGGGTCATGACCGATCGTGAGAACGCGCGCCGCGCCGCCGCCGCGCACACCGAGGCGTCCCGCGAGCTGGAGGCGTTCCTGCGCCGGGTGCCCGAGGTTCCGGAACCACAGCACATCGCCGAGTTCACCACGCTGCTCGCCCGCGAGGAGGAGATCCGCGCGGAACGGCAGGACGCGCTGGACGCGTTCGGGCTCAGCGCACCGAGCATCGACGAGCCCTGAGGCCCGGCGTCCGGTGACCGCACCGCTCGTGGTGGTCGACGTCGCCAACGTGATCGGATCGCGCCCGGACGGCTGGTGGCGGGACCGGGCGGCCGCGGCCACCCGCCTGCGCGACGAACTGGCCGCCACGATGGCCGCGGGCGGGCCGATCGGCGACCTCACACCGCCGCTCGACCTGGTGCTGGTCGTCGAGGGCCGGGCCGGCGGCGTCGGGCCGGTTCCGGGTGTCGAGGTGCTCTCCGCTGCCCGCTCCGGTGACGACGCGATCGTCGAGGTGGTCCGGGACCGCGGCGCGGACCGGCCGGTGCTGGTCGTCACCGCCGACCGCGAGCTGCGCGGCCGCGTCGCCGCGCTCGGCGCCACCGCACACGGCCCGCGCTGGCTGCGCCGCTGACCGTCCTGTGCGCGGCTGGTGAAGGTTCCTGGCCGGTGCGGTGTGCGCGGCCAGACATCCCGTTAGGGCTGCATACGCTCACGGTCGTGGATCATGTGAGAACCGCTCGCTTCTGGCTGGTTCTGTTCGTCGCGGGCCTGGTGCTGAGCGGGCTGACCGCGTTCCCGCTGGAGACCGAGGTGCGCCTCGCCGTCCGGCTGCTCGACGGCGGGGTCGCCCCCGACGGCCTGGTGCACTGGCTCGGCCGGGTGCACGAGGGCCTGGGGGAGACGAACGACCGCTACCCCTTCATCGCGTACGGCACGGACTGGCTGGCATTCGCCCACCTGGTCATCGCGGTCGCCTTCTGGGGCCCGCTGCGCGACCCGGTGCGCAACGTCTGGGTCGTCCAGTTCGGCGTCATCGCCTGCGCCGGCGTGGTGCCGCTCGCCCTGGTCGCGGGCGCGGTCCGCGGCATCCCGTTCGGCTGGCGGCTGATCGACATCTCGTTCGGCGTCGTCGGGGTGGTCCCGTTGCTGCTCGCCCTGCGCGCCATCGGCCGGGTGGGAGTGGAGCCCGCCGGGAACGCGGACTCCACTCCCGCTCAGGTCACTTGACCCAGTACGCGTACAGGTCGGTGTTGGTTAGTGAGAAGCGCAGCTTGATCGGCTTGCCGGCGAGGTCCGCCAGGGTCCTGCCGCTCGTCCACCGCGCCTCGGCGTCGTAGCGGTCGCCCTTTACCGGCACGGCCTCGGCCGCCGTGTAGCCCGGGATCGGCGTGCCCGACTCGTCCAGCACCTCGACCGTCAGCGCGCCCTTCGCGTGCACATCAGCGTTGACGTGCAGCCGCTTGCCGTCGGTGACCAGCGTCTTCGTCGTCAGCGTGCCCGGGTCGCCGACGCCCGGCAACGAGGCGTTGGTCATCGAGACGAAGCCGTCGCGGCGCCAGGTCGCCATGCCGACCCCGCTGGCGTACTTCGGCGAGCCCGGCGTCGTCGGCTGCCCGCCGTGGCCGGCGTTGAACGCGCCGTAGTACATCGTGATGCTCCGGTCGTCGACCAGCACGTTGGACGCCGTGTAGAGCGCGCCGTCGTCCCAGGCGCCGGGCCGGCCCGGCTCGATCACCGGGTCGCGCACCGGGCGGCTCCAGCCGACCAGGTCGCGCGACGCGGCCACCTGCGGCAGCACGGGGCCGTCACCGGCGGACGACTGCGAGCCGTGCGTGAAGTTCGTGATGAGCAGGACCCAGGGAATGCCGATGTACGTGCTCTCGTACGGCAGCACCGGCATGCCGTAGATCTGGCCCTCCAAGCCGTTGAGCGCCTGGGCCGCGCCGTCGTCCGCGTAGTCGCCGCTGACGCCCAGTACCGGCGTGCTCCAGGTCAGGAAGTCCTTGCTCGTCGAGACGAACGCCGACCGGTCGTAGACGCCTGGCGTACGCGAGGTGAACATGCGCTTCTTGACGGTCGCGATGTACTCCTGCCGTTTCGCGTCCCAGGTCACATTGGACACGTCGCCGTCGAGGAGCACGGGCTTGTCGCCGGCCGAGGTCCAGTGGTAGCCGTCCGGCGAGAAGAACGCGTAGTAGCCGAGGGTCTCGTTGACCACGCCGGTCTTGAACTGCATGAGCGCGTAACGGCGGTCGGCCGGCGCCGTGGGGTTGTAGGCGATCGTGCCGCCGCCCGCGATGATGAGGTTGGTCTGCGAAGCCGGAATGTCCTTGTAGCCAACCGTTCCGCGGCCCAGCGGCTTGGTCCAGTGCACGCCGTCCCTGCTCTCCGCGTAGCACAGGTAGTAGCCGGGTGCGACGTCGTTGTTGCAGTCGTACCACATGCGCCAGACCTGGTCGACCTTGAAGACCGAGCCGTAGATGTAGGCGCTCGACTCCCAGGGGTACGTCGGCCGGATGAGCGGCTCGGGCCGCTTCCGCGCCGGGTGCACCACGCGGCCGACGTCCTGGCTGGACTCGATGCGGTAGTCGTCGAGGAACAGCTCGCGGTCGGTGCCGATCGTCGGGTCGTACGCGGCGGGCGGCGTCTCGGTCAGGCTGATCTGGTCCCAGTACGACCAGCCGGCCTGGGCGCCCGTGATGCGGATGGTGGCCTGGGCCGTGCCCGCGGGCGCCGTCGCGGTCACGGTCGCCGTCTGCCAGTCGGCGCTGAACGCGGTGTCGGCCGTCCGCGTGGCCAGGTCGGTGCGGTTGAAGTCGGCGAAGGTCAGGGACAGCACGGCGGGTGTGCCGGTGCGGCCCTTGACCCGGGCGGTCAGCGTGTACGTGTAGCCGGGCGCGGCCACCATCCGGTCGCTGCTGACGGTGACGGGGTCGCCGGCGGGTGCGTTGACCTCGAGCGACCCGGGCCCGGCGGTCCGGTAGGCGGACAGGTTGACCACGTTGGCCGCGGCCTCGTTGCCCTCGACGGTCCAGCTCGTCGGGTGGCCGGCCCGGTCGCCGACGTCGAAGCCGCCGTTGGCGACGAGGTTGCCGTCCTGCGGCACCCCTGTGTCGGCCGGCGTCTGTCCACTCGCCGCCGTCGGCACGATCAGGGCGAGCAGACCGGTCAAGCCGACAAGGACACGTCTGGTGGCGGCCGGGCGCCGCCCTCCTTGAGCCATGCGAAACCTCCTGTGCGGGCACTGTGCGAAGATCGACAGTCCACCTGGAACAGCGTTCCATGTCAACCAATAGATTCATTGACATGGAATGGCGTTCCAGATAGCTTCGGCCGCGTCGTACGCCTGATTGGAGTGGTTTCTGTGCGTCGTCTCCTCCGTCGCGTATCCGTAGCGCTGCTCGCACCGGTCACGGTGCTCGCCGCCGTCGGCTCACCCGCCGCCGCGGCCGCCGAGTCGCCCGGCACGCCGACCGACCCCGTCATCGTGGCTCCCGCGGAAAGCGGCAAGCGCGCGTTCTTCGGCGACATGATCAAGCTCAAGGACGGGCGCCTCCTGGTCGCGTACCGGGAGTCCGTCGCGCACATCAACCAGGACGGCCGCATCATGGTCGTGCAGAGCCAGGATCAGGGCCACACCTGGAGCACGCCGCGGGTGGCGATCGACACGCCGATCGACGACCGCGACCCGAAGCTCATGCAGATGCGCGACGGCACGGTCCTGATGAACTTCTTCCGCACCGACTGGACCGGCTACCCGGGCCGGCCGGTGACGCTCGTCGGCACGTTCGTGACGCGGTCGACCGACACGGGGGCCTCGTGGAGCGAGCCGGTCGAGGTCGGCACCGCGATGGAGGGACCGTCCGATGTGGTCGTCGGCGCCTACTGGGCCGGCCATGCCGCCACGCACGGGCCGATCCTCGAGCTGCCCGACGGCGACCTGCTGGTCCCGCTCTACGGCAGGCTGCCCGAGGGCGGCACGGGCCCGGCGACCGTGGTCCGCTCGACGGACGGCGGGCGCACCTGGCCGGCGGCCAACGAGTCGGTGATCGGCAGGGCCGCGACGTTCGACTTCCAGGAGCCGAACCTGAGCCTGCTCAAGAACGGCGCGATCCTGTCGGTCATCCGCACGTCGATCAACATCGCGTACGTGTCCTGGTCGTACGACCGCGGCCGCACCTGGACGACGCCCGTCACCACCGGCCTGCCCGCCTCGTCACACCACCAGCTGGTGCTGCACAACGGCGACGTGCTGTTCACCTACGGCGACCTGTCGGGCACGTTCGGGCCGGGCCGGCCGACCGTGGGCCGGATCCTGAAGCACCCGGAGCACGGGGTCGAGGCGGCGAAGGACATCCTGATCTACGACGCCGCCATCCACGGGCCGGCGACGACCGACCAGGCGAACCCGTCGAGCGTGGAGCTGCGCCCGAACCGCTACTTCACCATCACGTCTGACCCGCACCTGGCCGCGATCGTCGGCGTCTACACCTCGGTGCGCGACTACCGCTAGGAACGCCAGGTCTTGGCGAGCTCGCCGGCGATCGAGCGGCCCTGTGCGGTGGCCGCCTCGATCGCCGGCTCCCAGCGGCTCGGGTCGAGCACGTTGGGGCCGAGCGCCTCGAGGACCGCCTCGTCGGGGGCGACCAGGGCGACCTCGGAGCCCAGCCGCAGGGCGTCGAGCTCTGCCGCCGGCGCGCCGCGCATCCGGATCGGCGCCAGGGGCGCC
>NZ_JBFAIU010000203.1:0-13568 GCF_040654855.1 Asanoa sp. NPDC050611 | reverse complement strand
GTGGAGGCCGAGTACGGCGACGCCGACGCCGCCCGGGCGGCGCTGTCCGGTGTGGACACGCTGTTCATGGTCTCGGCGGCCGAGGAGGCCGACCGGGTGACCAAGCACCTGACGTTCATCGACGCCGCCATCGCCGCCGGCGTGAAGCACCTCGTCTACACGTCGTTCGTGGGCGCGGCGCCGGACTCGACGTTCACGCTGGCCCGCCACCACTACGCCACCGAGCAGCACATCCACGCCAGCGGCCTGTCGCACACGATCCTGCGCGACAACCTCTACCTGGACTTCCTGCCGAACCTCGCGGTCGACGGCGTGATCCGCGGCCCGGCCGGCGAGGGCCGGTTGGCCGGCGTCGCCCGGGACGACGTCGCGGACGTGGCGGTCGCCGTGCTCGGCGAGCCGGGGCGGCACGCCGGGGAGACCTACGAGCTGACCGGGCCGTTCGCGATCACGCTGGAGGAGGCGGCCGCCACGATGACCGCGGTGTTCAACCGCGCGTTCCGCTACGAGGAGGAGACCCTCGAGCAGGCGTACGCGTCGCGGGCCGGCTACGGCGCGCCGGCCTGGCAGGTCGACGGCTGGGTCAGCACGTACACCGCGATCGCACACGGCGACCTGGCCGAGGTGAGCGACTGCGTCGAGCGGATCGCCGGCCACCCGCCGATCGACCTCGCCGAAGTACTCCGTCGCCTGGCGCCGACGGCCGAGGTATAACGCTGCGGTGCGGGAACAGATGATCGTGGCGCGGCTGCGGGCCGCGGGGTGCGTGTTCGCGGAGGACGAGGCCAGGGTGCTGGTCGAGTCGGCGCCCGACCCGGCCCGGCTCGACGAGATGGTCGCCGAGCGGGTCCGGGGCGTGCCGCTGGAGTACGTGGTGGGCTGGGCGGAGTTCTGCGGGCTGCGGGTCGCGATGGCGCCCGGGGTGTTCGTGCCCCGGCACCGGACCGAGTTGCTCGTGCGACTCGCCGCCGCAGCAGCCGCGGCCGACGCGTCCGTGCTGGTCGACCTGGCCTGTGGCTCGGGCGCGATCGCCGCCGCGGTGGCGCACCGGGTCGGTGGGCTCTCGATCTACGCCTCCGACATCGAGCCCGCGGCGGTCGCGGTGGCGCGGCGGAACCTGGCGCCGTACGGGGGCCGGGTCTACGCCGGGGACCTGTTCGAGCCGTTGCCCGCCACGCTGCGCGGTGCGGTGGATGTGCTCGTGGCCAACGTGCCGTACGTACCCAGTGGGGCGGTTGGGTTGTTGCCACCGGAGGCCCGGGAGCACGAGCCGCTGCGGGCGCTGGACGGCGGCGCGGACGGGCTCGACGTGTTGCGCCGGGTGGCCGCTGGGGCGCGCGACTGGCTGCGGCCCGGTGGCACCCTGTTCAGCGAGATCGGCGTCGACCAGATCGACGCCGCCCGGGCGGCGCTGACCGCGGCCGGCCTGAAGCCCGAGATCGTCGCCGACGAGGACCTGGACGCCACCGTGGTGGTCGGCCGGCACGAGTGATAGCCGCCCCACAGGGTGGGAATCCCGGTCGGTCGGCGGCCGCCGCGCCGGTAGCCTCGCGGTCATGAGGATCGGAATTGTGGGTGCCACGGGCCAGGTGGGCGGCGTGATGCGGCGGATCCTGACCGAGCGCGCCTTCCCGGTCGACGAGCTGCGCCTGTTCGCCAGCGCGCGCTCGGCCGGGCGGACGCTGCCGTGGCAGGGCACCGAGATCACCGTCGAGGACGCCGACACCGCCGACTACCGCGGTCTCGACGTCGTGCTCTTCTCGGCCGGCAAGGGCGCGTCCAGGACGCTGGCCCCGAAGGTCGCCGAGACCGGCGCCGTGGTGATCGACAACTCGTCGGCCTGGCGGATGGACCCGCAGGTCCCGCTCGTGGTCGCCGAGGTCAACCCGCACGCGATCGCCGACCGGCCCCGGGGCATCATCGCCAACCCCAACTGCACCACGATGGCGATCATGCCGGTGCTGCGGCCGCTGCACCGCGAGGCCGGGCTGGTGGCCATGGTGGTGGCCACCTACCAGGCGGTCTCCGGCGCCGGGCTGTCCGGCGTGGCCGAGCTCGACGAACAGGTCCGCAAGGTCGCCGAGCGGGCCACGGAGCTGACCCACGACGGCGCCGCGGTCGAGTTCCCGGAGCCGCGCCAGTTCAGCCAGCCGATCGCGTTCAACGTGCTGCCGCTGGCCGGCGCCCTCGTCGACGACGAGACCGAGGAGGAGCACAAGCTCCGCAACGAGAGCCGCAAGATCCTCGAGATCCCGGGGCTGCGGGTCTCCGGCACGTGCGTCCGCGTGCCGGTCTTCACCGGCCACTCGATGCAGGTCAACGCCCGCTTCGCGAGCCCGCTGAGCCCGGCCCGCGCCGCCGAGCTGCTGGCCGACGCGCCCGGCGTGGCCGTCGACGACGTGCCGACCCCGCTCAAGGCGGCCGGCCAGGACCCGTCCTACGTCGGCCGGCTGCGGTCCGACGAGACCGCCGACAACGGCCTGGCGTTCTTCGTCTCCAACGACAACCTGCGCAAGGGCGCGGCCCTCAACGCGGTGCAGATCGCGGAGCTGCTGGCAGCCTGACGTGGTTGCGCTCACCCGCTGACCGGGGCTCGTACGCCGTCGGCGTGAGCCCGGTCAGCGCGCGGAAGTCGTTGACCATGTGCGCCTGGTCGAAGTAGCCGACCTCGACGGCGGCCCGCGCCCAGTCCCGGTCCGGCCCGACGGTGTCGAGCAGGCGCTGCAGGCGGCGGACCCGGGCGAACCGCTTCGGGCTGAGCCCGACCTGCGCGGCGAACCGCCGGCGGTCGGCCCCGGTCGTGATGCCCACGGCGGCCACGGCGAGGCCACGGCCCAGGTCGGCGGCCGCGGCGGCCAGGCCGGGGTCGGGCGGGTGTGCCAGGCGACCGGCCAGCTCCTCCTCGACGAGCCGCAGCGCGGCGCGGGGCGAGGCCGCCGCCTGGAGCCGCTCCCGCAGGAACGTGCGCCCCCAGAGCTCGTCCAGGTCGATCACCGGCTCGTCGAGGGCGTCGACCGGGCCGACGAACGGGTACGCCCCACCGGGCCGGAACGCGACGCAGATCGTCCGGCGCTGCTGCGCGGTGTCGATCTCCAGCGGCCGTGCCTGCGGCGGGCAGAAGCCGATCCCGCCCCGGGTGTGCCGCTTGCCCCCGGAGTGCCAGCTCAGCTCGTCACGGTCGAGGTTGACCACGATCTGCGCGGCGCCGGTGGGCACGGTGGTCTCCCGCCCGTCGGGCACGTCGGCCTCGTAGCAGCCGATACTCGCGACGAACGGCGCCAACATGGTTCCCACTCTGCCACCGGGGCGAGAATGGTGCGCGTGACCGAGGCCTTCCACGAGCTACTCGAATCCCGCGACGCCGGCATCCTGGCCACCCTCCAGCGTGACGGCCGGCCGCACCTGTCCAACGTCAACTACACGTACGACCGGACGGCCGGCACGGTCCGGGTGTCGGTGACGGACCACCGCCAGAAGACGGTCAACCTGCGCCGCGACCCACGGGGGAGCTTCGAGGTGACGACACCGGACCTGGGCCGTTACGTGGTCGCGGAGGGCCGGGCGGCGCTCTCGCCGGTGGCCGCCGACCCGAGCGACGGCACTGTCGACGAACTGGTCGACATCTACCGGCGCATCGCCGGCGAACACCCGGACTGGGCCGAGTTCCGCGCGGCGATGGTCACCGAGCACCGCATCGCGCTGACCCTGCACGTCGAGCGCCTCTACGGCTGGCCGCGACGCTAGATCGCGGCCGGGACCACCTCGCCCAGGTCCGTCGCTTCCAGGTCGCCGCGGATCTTCTCCGCGTCGCCCTCGACGACCAGCGTCAGGCCCGCGGGGTTCAGGTGGGTGGCCGTCGCGTCGGTCACCGACGGCACCGTCGCGTGCAGCAACGACTCCCGCAGCTGGGCGTGGTAGTCGTCCGGCAGGTCGTGAACCACCAGTGTGGACAGCGCGCTCGCATAGGCGCGCGGCGTCTGCAGGCCCACCGACAGCTGCCCCGCCCGCCAGTCGCGGGCCACCGCCAGCTCCGGCTCCGTGACGCCCTCCGCCTGGGTGCGGGCGATCTCGCCGACCGCGTCGACGAGTGCCGGCGCCGTCACGGCGGTCTGGACCCCGGCGCTGACCACGAACCGGCCGAAGCGCCGGGACAGGCCGTACTCGGCGCGGATGCCGTAGGTGTAGCCGCGCACCTCGCGCAGCAGGTGGTTGAGCCGCGACGTGAACGCACCGCCGAGCACGATCGCGCCCAGCGTCATCGGCACGTAGTCGGGGTGCGACCGGTGCGGCGCCGTGTGGCCGAGCCGCAGTGTCGACTGCACCGAGCCTGGCCGGTCGACCAGCACGATCCGGCGCGCCGGCCGGGACACCACCGGGAACGGGTCACCGGACACCGCCGCGGCCTCGGTGGCGCCGGCGAACGCCGCGCGGCCCAGCGCGTCGAGGTCCAGCCGGGACAGGTCACCGACGACCAGCAGCGTGCCCGGCGCGGAGAACCAGGAGCGGTGGAACGCCAGCACGTCGTCGACCGACAGGCCGGCCACCGAGCGCGGGTCGCCCGACAGCGGCCGCCCGTGCCGCACCTCGGAACCGAACAGGTCCGCGCGCAGCACCGCGTCCGCGCGCGGCCCCGGGTTGGCCCAGTAGAGCCGCAGCGACTCGGCCTCGTCGTCACGGACGCGCGCCACGTCGGCCGGATCCAACTTGGGCCGGCGCACCGCCTCGGCCAGCAGCTCCACCGCGGCCGGCAACGCCGAGACCGGCACCTGCACCGTCGCCGAGAACGAGTCCCAGTCGACCGACAGCGACAGGTCGGTGCCGAGCGACTCGAGCGCCACGGCGTAGTCGGCGGCCGAGCGCGTGGTCGTGCCCTCCTCGATGGCCTTGGCCAGCACCTCCGCCACGCCCTCGACGCCGATCGTCTCGCGGCCGCCGCCCGCGTCCAGCAGCAGCGTCGCCACGGCCAGGTTGTGGCCCGGCAGGTCGGCGGCCACCACGGAGCCGCCGGCGACGTCGCGGTGGACCACGGACGGGAACCGGAACGGCCGCGGCGTGCCGGGCTCCGGGCGCTGCGCGATGAGCTGCGTCATGCCACTGCCTCCATGGGCTCGTAAACCAGCGTCACCCGGTCCTCGGGTCGGAGCACGTCACGGGCCACGTCGGCCAGCGCGTCGGCGGTCACCGCGCGCCAGCCCGGCAGCCGCGAGCCGACCAGCGCCGGGTCGCCGAACAGCGTCGTGTAGCGGCTGAGCAGGTCCGCCCGGCCGTCCACCGAGGCCACCGCGGTCCACCACTCGGTCTCCAGCAGCGCCTTGGCCCGGGCCAGCTCCGACTCCGTGACGCCGCCGCTGACCAGCTCGTCGACCACCTCGGCCAGGGCCGCGCCGAGCCGGGCGGCGGTGACGCCGGGGCGGGCCGTGGCGGAGGCGATCAGCGGCGCGGGGGCGTACGCGAGGTCGACGCCGTAGGCCGAGACCGTGTCGGGCTGGGCGAGCCGCGCGCCGTCGGCCAGCAGCCGGTAGAGCCGCGAACCCCGGCCCTGGCCCAGCACCACGGCCAGCACGGTGACCGCGTCGTACTCCGGCGTGCCGTAGGGGTAGGTCCGGTGCGCCAGGTAGACCCGCGGCGCGGGCACCTCGGCCGCCACGACCGAGGAGACCGGCCCGGCCCAGCCGGCCAGCGAGCCCTCGGGCGCCAGCGGCCGCGCGCCGCCGGCGTCCAACCGGCCGAAGTACTTCTCCGCCAGCGCGAACACGTCGGCCGGCGCGGCGTCGCCCGCGACCGTCAGCACCGCGTTGTCTGGCGCGTAGTAGCTGCGGTGGAACGCCTGGAACGTGGCCAGCTCGGCCGCGTTGAGGTCGTCCATGGACCCGATCGTCGGGTGGTGGTAGGGATGCCCCGCCGGGTAGAGCAGCGGCAGCAGGCGCAGCCAGGCGTCGCCGTACGGCACGTTCTCGTACCGCTGCCGCCGCTCGTTCTTGACCACGTCGCGCTGGTTGTCGAGCGTCTCCTGGACCAGCGCGGGGACGAGCCCGCCCATCCGGTCGGCTTCGAGCCAGAGCGCCAGCTCGAGGTGCTCGGCCGGCATCGTCTCGAAGTAGTTGGTGCGGTCCGGGTTGGTCGTGGCGTTCAGCGAGCCGCCGTTGCCCTGCACGAGCCGCATGTGCTCAGTCTTCGGCACGTTGACGGAGCCCTCGAACATCAGGTGCTCGAAGAGGTGCGCGAAGCCGGTCTGCCCTTCGGGCTCGTGCCGCGACCCGACGTCGTACCAGAGGTTGACCGCCACGACCGGTGCGCTGCGGTCCTCGCTGACCACCACGCGCATGCCGTTGGCGAGCCGGGTGGTCTCGATCGGCCAGGGATAACCCGTCTCGGACATGCCGCCGCCTCCCTCGGGTCGGCGGAGCACGTCCGACGTCGGCTGAGCTGACCGCGCTCGCTCCGCTCGCTTCTGGAGTGACGTTATCCGATCGGCGCACCGGGATACTTGCCACGTGCACAGCGAGCCGTATCTTCTCGACCCGTCCCCCGACGGCGTGCACGTCCTCTGGCACACCGGCGCACCGGCCTCCGGCGCGGTGCTGCTCGGCGGCGGGCGGCGCGTCGAAGCGACCAGCTCCGCACTGGTCACCCTGCATGACGACGATGGCGTACGCGCGACCGTGCACCGCCACTGGGCGTACGTGGACGGTCTCGGTGCGGGCCGCACCCCGTACCGCATCGTCTCGGTCCTCGCGGACGGGGCGGTCACCGGGTCGCGCGAATACTCCCTGGCGCCCGCCGCCCCGCCGGGCACGAACGTGCGGCTGCTGCTCTCCAGCGACCACCAGATGTGGCGGATGACCCCGGCCAACATCGCGAAGGTGGCCGAGACGGTCGGGGTGGAGCTCGACGGCGTGCTGTTCGCCGGCGACATGGTCGGCGTGCCGGACCGCGCCGCCGACTGGTTCGACCACCCGACCGGGCGCGGGTTCTTCGCGAGCATGACCGGGCGGGCCGACACGGAGATCGCCGGCCGGCGCTACCGGGGCGCACCCCTGCTGCAGCACGCCCCGCTGTTCCCGGCGATCGGCAACCACGAGGTGATGGGTCGCCGCGCCCGGCACCGGACGCTGCGGGAGAAGTTCGACGATCCCGCGCCGGACGCCTGGGACACCGCAAGCTACGAGGCGCTGTTCCCGGTGCCCGCCGGCCCGGCCGGCCCGCGCTGGTGGGCCAGGACGGTCGGCGACGTGTTCGTGGTCGCGCTGTTCGTCACCCGGGCGTGGCGGGACGCGGTCACCACCTACACCGAGCCGGCCGACCGCCTCGGCGACCCGATGGGCGGCCAGTTCCTGTTCGAGCGGGTCGACGCGGGCTCGCCGCAATACGAGTGGCTGGCCGCCGAGCTCGCCTCGCCGCCGGCCAGGGCAGCCAAGTTCCGGGTCGTGCTGTTCCACCACGCCAGCCACGGGCTGGGCGCACACGCGGTGCCCGCCTACACCGACCCGGTGCCCACGGACGGCGGCTACGCGTACCCGATCGAGCACGACGTCGTCCTGCGCGACCTGGCACCCCTGTTCGGCTCCGCGGGCGTCGACCTGGTCGTCAACGGGCACTCGCACCTCTGGAACAGGTTCCGCGACCCGGCGGGCGTCAACTGGCTGGAGACCTCCAACGTCGGCAACTCCTACGGCGCATTCCCGGAGCGTGGCGACCCGGGCGGCCTGACCCCGGTGATGCCCACGGTCGCGCCGCTGACCGGCCCGACCGGTGCGCCGCTGCCCTACGTGGCCGACAACGACATCACCGTGTTCTCCGTGCTCGACTCCGCCGCGGGCGTCGTCCGCTCGTACCGCTTCGACACCCGCCGGCCGGCCGAGCCCGCGTTGCTGTTCGACGAGCTACTGCTCCAGTGAGCGTTTGGCCGCGTCGCGGGCCGCGAGGCGGGTGAAGATCCAGACGAACAGGATCGCCAGGCCGATCTGGATGCCGTGCCGGATCCAGTCGATGCCGCGGGTCTCACCGACGCCGAGTAAGTCGGCGATCACACCTCCGACCAGCGCCGCGATGAAGCCGATGGTGATCGTGGCCCAGATCGAGATGTACTGGCGCCCGGGCAGGATCAGCCGGGCCAGCGCGCCGATGATCACGCCGCCGATGAGCGCCCAGAGCAGTGTGGCGATCATGCGTGGTCCTCCTTCGTCTCACCAAGCAGGAGTTGGTTGAAGGCTTCCTGGAGCGTCGTGGCGTCGGGCAGTGCGCCGCCGGGGCTGGCCCGGTCGACGAGCTGGGGCAGGACCTCGGCCAGCGTCCCCGCGGCCCGCTTCGTCGGCAGGCCGGCGTCGTCGGCGGCCGCGTCGAGGTTGGCCGCGCCCAGCGCGTCGCGGATCTGCGCGTCGGTGATCTCGCGGTTCGGCCCGGTGCTGATCCAGGACTGCACGTGCTGCTGCAGGCCGCCCTGCTGGAGCTGGTCGAGCAGGCGGTTCAGGTCGAGCCCGTCACCCGCCCGGGTCAACACGCTGAGCAGCAGACGGCGTACCCGCTCGTTCTGCGCCAGTTTGGTGATCTCGTCCAGGTCCATCCCCGCTCCATATCCGGCTTTTGCCCCGTTTATATGGAGGCTAGGCCGCGTGTCGCGCCGGTGGTGACCGGATTCACGCATCCCCACCCGCAACCGCCAGGCCGATTGACGCGTCTGGTCCAATACACGCCAAACAGCCCGGGGGTCCCATGCGCGCGCACGAAAACAGCCGGTTCCGCAACGTGGCCACGCTGGCCGCGGTCGGTGTGCTATCCGGCGTGATCGTGGCGGCCGCCGCCTTCCCCCTGGCAGCGGCGTCCGGGCTGATCGCCAAGGCGGGCGCGATGTCCTTCGACGAGCTGCCCGCGAGCTTCACCGTCAAGCAGGCACCCCAGGCGACCCAGGTGCTCGCCCGCGACGGCCGGACCCCGCTGGCCACCTTCTTCGACGAGAACCGCAAGGACGTGCCGCTCACGGCGATCGCGGCGACCGTGCCGCAGGCGCTGGTGGCGGCCGAGGACCAGTCGTTCTACCGGCACAACGGCGTGGACGTGCGGGGCCTGGCGCGGGCCGTGGTGGTCAACAAGACGACCGGGGCGCAGCAGGGCGGCTCGACCCTCGACATGCAGCTGGTCCGGATGCTCGCCACGTACGCCGCGACCGACCCGCAGCAGGTGGTCGAGGCGACCGAGAAGAGCACGAGCCGCAAGATCAAGGAAAGCCGGCAGGCCCTCGCGCTCGACAAGGAGCTGGGCAAGAACGGCGTCCTGGAGCGCTACCTCAACATGGCGCCGTTCGGGCACAGCACCTACGGCATCTACGCGGCCTCCATGTACTACTTCGGCAAGACGCCCGACAAGCTCAACCTGTCGGAGTCGGCGCTGCTGGCCGGCGTGATCCGCGCGCCCAGCGACTACGACCCGATGGACGAGGGCCTGCGGGCGCAGACCCTGGAGCGCCGCGACTGGGTGCTCGACCAGATGGTCAAGACCGGTGCGGTCACCTCGGCGCAGGCCACGGCGGCCAAGGCCGTCCAGCTCAAGTTCGTCGGCAGGACGCCGAGCAACGGCTGCACCGCGGCCCGGCCCAACGACTACGGCTTCTTCTGCGACTATTTCCAGCGCTGGTGGCTCCAGCAGGAGGCGTTCGGCAGCACCACGTACGACCGGGAGCGGCGCCTGCGCGGCGGCGGCTACCGGGTCGTCACCTCGCTGGACCCGGCCGTGCAGAAGGCGGCCCACAAGAACGTGACCGAGCAGCTCGGGGCCGAGCACAAGGAAGCGCTGATGGTGGCCGCGGTCGAGCCGGGCACCGGCAAGGTCCGCGCGCTGGCCACCAACCGGGTCTACGGCATCGACAACCCGTCGAAGCCGAGGAACAAGCCGCACAGCAACCCCAAGGAAGCGCAGCGGGGCGTACGCGGCACGTACCCGGTCACCACCAACCCGCTGATCACCGGCGGTGGCGGGGTCAACGGCTACCAGGCCGGCTCGACCTTCAAGATCTTCGCGGCCGTGGCAGCCCTGCAGAAGGGCATGCCGATGGCCACCGAGATCAACGCGCCCCAGCAGTACCGGTCCGGCTACTACGCCCCGCAGGGTGAGCCGGGCAGCTGCTCGGACATCCCGCGCTACTGCCCGACCAACGACAACTCGGGCATGGCCGGCCGGCACGACATGTGGAGCGCGTTCGGCCGCTCGGTGAACACCTACTTCGTGCCGCTCGAGGAGCAGGCCGGCGCGTACAACACCATCCAGGCGGCGAAGGCGCTGGGCATCCGGTTCCTCGCCCCGACAGAGGCCGAGCACGCCAACAACAAGGAGGCCGCCGACACCTGGGGCTCGTTCACCCTGGGCGTCTCGGCGACCACCCCGCTCGACCTCGCCAACGCGTACGCGACGCTGGCGGCCGACGGCAAGCACTGCGATCCCACGCCGGTCGAGCAGATCGTGGACTTCGAGGGCGCCAAGATCGACGTGGGGGCGCCGCACTGCAACCAGGGGGTGCCCACCGAGGTGGCCCGGGGTGCGATCGACATCGCCCGGTGCCCGGTCGGCGACCAGTCCGCGTTCGGCAAGTGCCGCGGCGCGACGGCGCCGGGCGTGCACGGCGTCGTCGACCACCCGGTGGCCGGCAAGACCGGCACCACCGACAGCGACCGCACCGCCTCGCTGGTGGTCACCACCACGACGCTGGCGGTCGCCGGGATCATGGCGGACCCGGACTTCCCGGAGACGCCCGAGAACATGGACCACAACAAGATCAACCCGGCGGTGTACGAGACGCTGGCGGACGCGATGAAGGGCAAGCCGCGGGTCGACTTCCCGGCGCCGTCGAAGGAGACGGCGTACGGCAACCAGAAGTCGATCCCGGACGTGTCCTGCGACCGGATCGACGAGGCGCAGGCCCGGATCCAGGAGGCCGGCTTCAACGTCAAGGTCGACGACGCCCGGGTGCCGTCGACCTGCCCCGAGGGCACCGTCGCCTACAGCGACCCGAGCGGCCGCAGCTCCGAGGGCGCGATCGTGACGCTGAAGATCAGCGGCGGCTCGCCGCCCCCGGCGGACCCGACCGACAAGCCGGACAACCCGAACGGCGGCGGCCGCCCGAACAACGACGGCCGCCCGAACAACGACGGCCGCCCCGGCGACAACATCATCGGCCAGCTCTTCGACGGCAACTGACGGCGTCTGCGCCTCGGGGCCTCAGCCGAAGGTGAAGGCGTACGCCTCCGCGCCCGGTTCGCTGAACGTGATCTCCAGGATCCGTTCGGCGATCGGGCCGGGCTGGCGGACGAGCTGGTAGAGCCGGCCCTCCCGGAGCGCACCCACCCCTTCGGGGTCGACGTCGACGCCGTGCGCCGGCCCCGGCTTGGCACCGTCGAGGAACACCTGGAACGGGATCGACCGCCCGGTCGGGTTGGCCAGCACCAGGTGGGCGTCCCGCGCCTGGAACCGGAACGCGATGCTGCCGTCGTCCCCGGCCAGCCGGACCTTCTCGCGCTCGATCGTCCACTCGCCGTCCAGTCCCCACTGGTTGGCCGGCAGGTAACCCGGGAACGCGTAGTCGCGCCGCTCGTCGAGCGCCGGCCCCGCCGAGGCGAACCCGCCGCCACGCCCGTAGCCGAGGTAGGTCTCCGGCGTGCGCAGCGTGTCCCAGTCGGCCTCCGCCTCGACGCCGCTACCCTCGACCGCGCCGGTGACCAGCTCCCGGTCGAGGCCGAGCAGGCGCTGCAACGACTGCTCCGACTCGACGTAGCGGCCCTCGCCGAAGTGGTGGTCGCGGATCACGCCGTCCCCGTCGACGAAGTACAGCGCGGGCCAGAAGTGGTTGTCGAAGGCGGTCCAGACCCCGTAGTCGTTGTCCACCGCGACCGCGTACCCGATGCCGCGCTCCTTGGTCGCCTGCCGCACGAGGTCGACGTCGTGCTCGAACGAGAACTCGGGCGTGTGCACGCCGACCACGACCAGCCCGTCGTCGCGGTACGCGCGGTCCCAGGCGCGGATGTAGGGCTCGGTGCGCAGCCAGTTGATGCACGTCAGCGTCCAGAAGTCGACGAGCACCGGCCGGCCGGCGAGCTCGCCGGGACCGAGCGGCTCGGAGTTGATCCACTCCGTCGCGCCGGCGAGCGTCGGCATGGCGGTCATGACCGCAGCGGCCGCAGGCCGTTGCGGACCTCGGCGGCGAACAGTTCCGGCTCCTGCCAGGCGGCGAAGTGGTTCCCGGCGTCGACCTCGTTGAAATAGATGAGGTTCGGGTACGCGCGCTCGGTCCACGACCGCGGTGCCTGGTAGAGCTCGTGCGGGAACACGCTGACCGCGGCCGGCGTCCGGACGCCCTTGACGTTGAAGAACCCGACCGCGCTCTCCCAGTAGAGCCGGGCCGACGAGATGCCGGTGTTGGTCAGCCAGGCCAGCGTCACGTTGTCGAGGACCTCGTCCCGGCTGAGCATGCCGACGGGCTCCTTCTGCACGAACGCCGCCGAGATGTCCTCGTAGCTCTGCTGGTCGTGGTCGATCATCCAGGCCGCGAGCGCGACCGGGGAGTCGGCCAGCCCGTAGAGGGTCTGCGGGTGCAGTGCCATCTCCAGCGCGTACCCGATGCCCTTGGTGTAGAGGAAGCTCAGCTGGTCGTAGGCGCGGCTCTCCTCGGCGGAGAGGTCGGTCGGCTTGGGGTCGCCCGTGCCGAGCACGTTCTGCGTCATCACCCGGAAGACGTCGTCCGGCACCGTGGCGGGCATGTTCGAGTGGATGCCCAGCAGCCCGTCGGGTGCCTGCGCGCCCATGAGGTCCGTGATGATCGCGCCCCAGTCCCCGCCCTGCGCCGCGAACCGCTGGTAGCCGACGCGGTTCATCAGCGTCACCCAGGCCCGGGCGATGTGTTCGGGTCCCCAGCCGGTGGTGTCCGGGCGCCCCGAGAACCCGTAGCCGGGCACCGACGGGACGACCACGTGGAAGGCGTCCGCGGCGCTGGCGCCGTGCGCCTCCGGGTCGGTGAGCAGGTCGATGGTCTGCAGGAACTCGACGACGGAGCCGGGCCAGCCGTGGGTGAGGATCAGCGGCATCGCGTCCTCGTGCCGGGACCGCACGTGGATGAAGTGGATGTCCAGGCCGTCGATCTCGGTCATGAACTGGGGCAGGTCGTTGAGCCGCGCCTCGATCCGCCGCAGGTCGTAGTCCGACATCCAGTACCGCGCGAGCTCCTGCATGGTCTCGAGCTGTACGCCCTGCGTCAGGTCAGGCACGGTCTCGCGCTCGGGCCACCGGGTGTTGTCGATCCGGTCGCGCAGGTCCTCGAGGTCGCGCCCGGGGATCGTGACGGTGAATGGGCGGATATCGGCGGCGGACATGCGGCGTCTCCTCTCCGTTCCAGGCTCACTGGAGGGGAGCGAAGGGCCGTTAGCCCTTTAAACCGCATTAAACAGTCCAAATGCCCCGACTCGGGCGGGCCAGCTCTTGACGATTGGCGGGATCGATGTCGACCCGACGAAACCCACGCTAGAGCGCTGCCCACGGCGATGGGCCGAGAACACGAAACACCGCCCCCGGGCAGAGCCCGGGGGCGG
>NZ_JBFAIU010000202.1:0-13623 GCF_040654855.1 Asanoa sp. NPDC050611 | reverse complement strand
ATTCTCAGCCCACTGATCAAAACCGATGTCGTGCTCGACAAGATGGGGCAAACCGCTATCCCGAAACGGACGATCGTGGCTGACGGCGCGTGAGCGGTGTGCGGGCGCCGGCTTGCCGGACGAGTCGAAACCGTAGTAGAGGCTCGCCCCGACACGCCCGTCGTACGGCCACATGTTGTAGGCCTGATACGTGCTGGTCGGCAGAACCACCAGCCCAGCGGTTGCCGGTTCCGGATCGCGGACCACGAACGGAACCCACCTGGAGAAGCCGGCCTCACTGGTCAGCAGCGCCAAATAGAACCCGCTGAGCCACGCGAGCCGCACCGTCAGTCAGAGATCGTTCCGTGACAGCGGTTACCCGACCGGACGGCGCATCGCCGCCGTAGTGCGGATCGCGATCCGCCGTCGGCGGCTCCTCCGCCCGCAGGAGCCGCTGACCGGCAACGGTCACGGCCGCGCCGCCGATACAGAGCACACCCAGCACCGTTCGCCGCGCCCATCGGCGCTTTTGGTCCGTCATTCCCCCGCCTTCGTGATCCGGGCAGCACCCATCGGCTGTCCGATATGGACAGACGGTTGCGAAGATTGGAAATCCGGATCCGCCTCCGGCAAGCAGCCGGACGCTAAGCAGGAATCCGGGTCACAGGTCAGTTGGCCTCGTCGGCCTAGGGAACCTGGCGGATCCGATCGACGATCGCGGTGCGGAGGCGGGCGGTGCTGCCGCCCGGGACCTCTTTGCCGCTCATCGTTAGGCCGACGTGGCGGTCGCCAAGATAAGCGAACGTCTCTTTGTCGAAGATCATGTCCCGCGCGACGCCGGGGTGCCCCGGTACGCGCTGCATTTCCTTCGGGAGCTTGCGGACCTCGCGCAGCGCGATCCCGGGGCGGTCCGCGGCGTCCCGCACCTCACCGGGCAGGAGCGTCACACTCGGCTCGCGGGACATGGCCTCGAAGAGCGCGGCGCGCGACGCGGGCGGCAGGTAGCCGTCGAGCAGCCGGACCGCGGTCTCGAACGGCCGCGGGCGCCACTGCGGCGGCGGCCCGCCCTCATACTGCCGGCCCGCCCGGAGGGCCTTGTCGATGGCGTCCGTGCGCAGGTAGCGCGCCATTTCGTCGGCATCGGTCGGCAAGCCGGCCAGGTAGCCCGCGGGCCTGGGCTGGTCAGGGGGCGCCGCGATCCGGAACCCGCCATCGAACGGGGGACTCTCGTCGTGGAAGACCTGCGTCCAGGCGTCGCCGTCACCGGCCGTGACCCAGCGCTCGACCCGGGTGCGCTCGACCCGGGTCGGGCTCGGGTCGTTTCCGATCGGCATCTCGTTGGCGATCATCAGCTCGGTGTAGACCCACTGGTCGGGCCGGGCGGTCAGCACGGGCTCCCGCAGCGCCGCCCGGGCCGCTCCCCGCAGGATGTCGGACGCGGTCGCCGCGGCGGCGGGTTGCTCGCCGACGCCGAAGCCGACGAACGGCACGGCCAACGCGCCACCGGTGACGGTGACGGCCGCGGCCGCGGTCAGCACCACCCGCCGCCGCGACCAGCCCGGTGCGGGTGCCGGCCGGTCGGCCACGTGCGCCCGCAGCTCGGTGAGCAGGCGCTCCTCGAATCCGGAAAGCATGGTCGGTCTCCTCAGCTGGGGTTGGCGAGTGAGAGGCGGACGGCGCGCCGGGCCCGGTGCAACCGCACCCGGGCCGCGACGGCGGTGATGCCCAGCACCTGGGCGGCCTCGGCCGTGCTGAGCCCGTCGACCGCGACGAGCTCGAGCAGCGCCCTGGTGTCATCGGGCAGCCCGCGGACCGCCTCGTACGTCCGGCGCGCGACCGCCTCGGCGTCGATCCGCTCCTCGATCCGGGCGAGGTCGTCGGCGTCGAGCACCCGCCGGCCGGCCACCTCCGCGGCCGCCCGCCGATGCCGGTGCCAGCGCCGCTGCTCGGCGGCGATCACGTTGCGCGCGACACCGAACAGCCAGCCGACCTCGCTCCCCCGTTCGGGGCGATAACCGCGCGCCGACTCGATCGCCGCGAGGAACACCTCGGCGGTCAGGTCGGCGGCGGCATGCGGATCGTCGACCCGCCGGGCCACGAACCGGCCCACCACCTCGACGTGCGCCCGATAGAACAGCTCGAACGCGTCGGGATCGTGCCCGATCGTGGTCACGTCGTACGCCATCGGCCCTCCCGCCGCCCGCCTGCACCCCTTCCTTGGCTCCGGACCGGAGAAGCGTTACACGGAGCCGCCCGGGTCCCACGTGGACCCGGGCGGCCGTGCGAGCGAAGGATCAGTCGCAGGTGGCGCCGTTCAGCCTGAAGTTGCTCGGGCGGCGTGTGCCACTGCCGCTGGCCAGGAAGCCGAAGTTGGCGCTCGCGCCCGTCGACAGGCCGCCGTTCCAGACCTCGTTGCGGGCCGTGACCCGGCGGCCCGACTGGCTCACGCGGGCACCCCAGGCGCTGCTGATCCGTTGGTTGCCACCGAACGTCCACGTCAGCGTCCACGAGCCGATCGACGTGCCCTCGTTGGTCACCCGGACGTTGCCGAGCAGCAGACCCGGCAGGCCGGTCGCACCGTAGCTGACCGTGCAGGACGCCTCAGCGTCGCTCGGCGACTCACTCGGCGTCGGATCCGTGGTCGGGTCCGTCGTCGGGTCCGCTGCCGGGTCCACTGTCGGGTCCACTGTCGGGTTCGGTGAGACGGTCGGTGACGCCGGGTCGGACGGCGACGTCCCGCCGGCGACCGTGAACCTGAAGACGCGGTCGTCGCTCGTCGTCGGGTTGCCGCGCCTGTCCTGGTTGCTCGTCGCCACCCAGAGCGACCCGTCCGGCCCCTTCTCCGCCGTGCGCAGGCGGCCGTAGCGGGTGTTGAGCGCCGCCACCGGCGTCCCCGCGTTGCCGTTGGCGTCCAGCGGCACCATCCACAGGCGGTTGCCGCGCAGCGCGGCGACGAACAGGGTGTCGTCGATGATCGTGGCGCCGCTCGGTGAGGCCTGGTCCGGCGTCCAGGTGACGATCGGGTTGCGGTACGCCGGGTTCGTGGTGTTGCCCTCGACCGCCGGCCAGCCGTAGTTGCCGCCCGGCACGATCCGGTTGACCTCGTCGAACCGGTCCTGGCCGAACTCGGTGGCATAAAGCCGGCCCGCCGAGTCCCAGGCCAGGCCCTGCACGTTGCGGTGACCGGAGCTGTAGATCCGCGAACCCACGGTCGGGTTGTCGGCCGGCACGCTGCCGTCCGGTCGCATCCGCAGGATCTTGCCGTTGGGGCTCGCCGGGTTCTGCGCGCTGTTGCGGTTGCCGGCGTCGCCGACGCCCGCGTAGAGCATGCCGTCGGGTCCGAAGGCGATCCGGCCGCCGTTGTGCGTGTTGCCCTTCGCGATGCCGGTGACGATCGGGGTCTGGTTCGCCATGTCCGCCAGCTTGAAGCGCACGATCCGGTTGTCGGTCGCCGACGTGTAGTACGCGTAGACCAGGTTGTCGGTCGCGTAGGTCGGTGACACGACGAGCCCGAGCAGTCCGCCCTCCCCAGCCGGCTGCACGCCCGGCACCTGGCCGACGATCCCGGTGGGCATCCCGGGCTGGATCCGCAGGATCTGCGCCCGGTCGCGTTCGGCCACCAGCGCGCTTCCGTCCGGCAGGAACGTCAACCCCCACGGCACCCGCAGGTTGCTCGCGGCGGTGGTCGGGTTGGTGAAGTCGACGGTCGGCGCGGCCTTCGGGACCGGCCGGTCCACCGCGGCGGCGATCCCGGCGACGCTCAACGCGATGCCGACCACGGCGGCGGCCGCGGCGAGGGCGGGTTTGTGCATGGACATCTCCCGAAGCGAAAGGGGCTTGCCTTCGCCACGGTGCCAGCCGCCACGGAGTGGTTACGGCCAGATTGGACAATTAGCGCAAAAAGGTGAATCCGTCGAATTGATGCACCGGCGATCGAGCGATGCGCTATCCCGCCATCGCGGGGCGGGCGCTCAGGCGCAGCTGCGCGACCAGCGCCGCGAGGCCGGCGACGGCGACCAGGGCCGCGTACCCGACGACGGTCTTGACCAGACCGACCGGGCCGATCAGCTCGCCCGCGAGGATCGCCGGGAGGCCGAACGACACGTACGAGACGATGTAGACGGCCGCGAACAGCCCGGCCCGCTCGCGGTCGGCCACCAGCGGCGTCAGCGAGCGCAGCGCGCCCGAGAAGGACGCGCCCAGCCCGACGCCGCTCACCACGCCGCCGGCCCAGAGCACCGGCACCAGACCGGTCCACACCGCGCCGGCGAGCAACAGGGCGCCGGCCAGCACCAGCGCGGCACCCAGCGTCTCCGCCGCGCGGGGCGGCCGCCGGCCGAGCCAGACCGCGGTGAGCCCGGCCGCGAACAGCGCGACGAACACGTAGGCACCGTGCACCACACCGCTGTCGGTGCCGAACACGCCGCGCACGATGGTCGGCGCCAACCCGAGGAACAGCGCGGCCAGCGTCCACGACGCGACCAGCACCGGCACCACCGCGCGGAACTCGGGCCGGACCCGGGCGGCCACGTGGACGTGCGGCACCAGCGCTTCCCGCGCGCCCGGGCGGCGGGGCACGGTCTCCGGGGAGAGGTACACGGCCAGCAGCGCGGCCACGGCGACGCCGGCGAGCACCAGGAAGACCAGCCGGCCCGGGTCGGCCGCGGTGGCCACCGCGACGCCGGTCAGCAGTGCGCCCACGCCCAGCCCGGCCGACGGCGCCACCGCGCTGACGACGGCGCCGAGCCCGCGCCGGCCGGGCGGCGCCAGCTCCACGATGGACGCCGTGAACGCGCTCGTCGCGGCGCCCATCGCGATCCCCTGCACCACACGGGCCGCGCACACCCACCAGATGTCGGGTGCGTACGCGAACATCAGCATGGCGGCGAGCTGGACGGAGAGCGCGGCGAGCAGCACCGGTCGCCGGCCCACGTGGTCGGAGAGCGCGCCGACCAGCAGCAGGGTGGCCAGCACGGCGAACGCGTACACCCCGAAGGCGAAGGTGACCAGCCACGGCGCGAAGCCCCAGCGCTCCTCCAGGTGCACCAGCAGCGGGGTCGGCGCGCCGGTCGCCACGAACAGCGTCGCGAACGAGGCGGCCGCCGCGACGAACGACGCGCCGCGGGTCATCGGGCGCCGACGACACCGAGGTAGGAGCCGTCCACCCAGTCCGTGACGATCCCCGCGTAGTTGCCCGGCTGCTCCTCCCACGCGGCGTGCCCGCAGTCGAGCACGTCGAGGCGGCTGGCGGGCAGCTTCTCGTTGAGCACCTCGGCATCGCGGGCCAGGCCGTACGGGTCGTCGCGCCCGGCGATGATCTGCACGGGCGTGCGGACGGTGGCCAGCAAGGGGTCCAGGGCGGCGAGATCGGCCGGGTACGACCGCAGATAGGCCAGGGACCCGGCCAACCGGTCGCCGGCGTACGAGGCGGCGTAGTCCTCGCGGATCTGCTGGGGCAACCCGTCGGCGACGAAGCCGGACACCACCTCGGGCTGCCCGACGTCCTCCGTGACGAGCGTCTTCAGCACGCCCCGCAGCGTCAGCGGGTGGGTCGCCGCGCCGCCACCGACCACCACGCTGCGGAACAGGTCGGGCTGGGCGGCGGCGGCGAACAGCAGTGCGGCGGTGCCGACGTCCGGGCCGACCGCGTGTGGCTGTTCGAGACCGAAGTGGTCGACGAGGTGCGTGACGAACTCACCCATCACGCGTGGCGACATCAGTTCCGCGCGCCCCTCGGACCGGCCGAAGCCGGGCAGGTCGACGGCGATCACCGGGTGCTCGGCGGCCAGCGCGTCCCAGATCGGCGCGTACGCGTAGAGGCTTTCCGGCCACGGGCTCAGCAACAGCAGGGTGTCCGCTTCCCGGTCTTCCCGGCCAACCGGGCTGGCCACGTACCGGATGCCCAGATCGTCGATGACGTCGAACCGCTCCTCGTCCATCCCGCCAGCAGAACGCGTCGGCCCATCCCCCGAATCACCTGAATACGTGAGCGCCGCTCGCTAGGTTGTGGAAGGTGGCACGGGTGGTTCTGCGTGGACGGTCGGCGGCGATGTCGGCGGCGATGCCGGCGCTGCGCCGGGCGGCGCGGCACGGCCAGAGCGGGATCCTGGTGGTGACCGGCGAGGCCGGAATCGGAAAGACCGCCGTACTCGACGCGATCGGCGCACAGGCCACCGGGATGGGCTTCCGCGTCGGGGTCGGCAAGGCCGACGAGATCGGCCGGATCTCGCCGGGCGCGCCCGTGCTGCTGGCCCTGCGCAACGGCGCCCGGCCGCTGCTGGACAGCACCGCGATGACCGAGTTCGACGGCCTCGCCGACCACCCGCTGGTGCTGCTCGACCGGGTCGGTGCCCGGCTGGAGCGGGTGGCCGGGGTGGCACCGGTGCTCATCGTGGTCGACGACGTGCAGTGGGCCGACCAGCTCAGCCGGCTCGCGCTGCGGGTGCTGCCCGAGCGCCTGGCCGGCGACCCGGTGGTCTGGCTGTTCGCCACGCGGGACCCGGCCGACGAGCTGACCACGCCGCCGGCGCCCACCGTCCGGCTGGAGACGATCCCGCTCGGCCCGCTCACCGCCGCCGACGTGGCCGCGATCGCCCGGGACCGGCTGGGGCATCCGGCGAGCCCGGCGGCGCAGCGGATGCTCGACGGGGTCGGCGGCAACCCGTTCCTGGTGACCCAGATCCTCGACGGGCTGGCCCGCGGCGGCCCCGACGGCGTGCCGCCGCCCAGCTTCGTCCGCGCGGTGGAGGCGGCGCTCGACGGCCTGCCCGACCGCACCGTCGTGCTGCTCGCCGCGGTGCTCGGCCGGGCGTTCGCGATCGACGAGGCCCAGCGGATCGTCCCCTCGGTGTCCAGCGCGGACGCGGACGCCGCCGTGGCGGCGGGCCTGCTCACGCGCGACGGCCACCGGCTGTGCTTCCGGCACGACCTGGTCCGCGAGACCGTCTACTTGGGACTGTCCGAGGCGGTGCGCCGCGACCTGCACCGCCGGTGTGCCCGCTACCTGCTGGCCTCCGGGCACGACGCGCTGGCGGCGGCGCCGCACGCGCGGGCCGCGGCGACGCCCGGCGACGAGGAGAGCGCGGCGATCCTCTGCGAGGCCGCGCACGAGGCCGCGGGTCCGCTGCCGGAGACGGCCGGCGACCTGGTGATCGAGGCGTTCGAGCTCGTCCGGCCGGGGCAGGGGTCGTGGGAGCCCACCGGTGAGCGCTGTGTCGACGTGCTGCACCGGGTGCAGCGCTGCGCCGACGCGGTGCGGGTCGCCGACGTCGTGCTGGCCCGCGCCCACGACGCCGAGACGTTCGCGCGGATCCAGGTGCTCGCGGCGCGGGCGCTCTGGCGGATCGGTCGCCCGGCGGAGTCGGTGGCCCGGATCGACGACGCGCTGGCCGCACCCGGGGTGTCGGCGGCCCTGCGCGCCCGGCTCGGCGCCGCGCGGGCCCTGGCGCTGACCCGGATGGCGCCCGCGTGGCGGTCGCGCCAAGCGTGCGAGCCCGCGCTGAGCGACGCCCGGGCGGCCGGCGACCGGGACGCGACCATGCTGGCCCTGCAGGCGATGGGCGAGCTGGCCCGCAACAGCGGCCACCACGCCGAGTCGCTCGCCTACTTCCGTGAGCTGCGGTCGGTCAGCGGCACCAGCTACCTGGCCGAGGAGATCATCGAGCTGCAGCTGCTCGACCGGTACGTCGACGCGGGCCGGCTGCTCGAGGCCGCGCACCAGGACGACCGCGGCGGCATCGAGGCGACCCTGCCCTCGGTGACCGCCGCGCAGATGTGGCAGGACTTCAACCTGGGGCGGCTCGACGACGCCGAGGCCGGCGCGCGCACGCTGGTCACGATCGGCCGCGAGCTCGGCGACCACGTCCACGAGCTGGACGCCGTGCTGGTGTTCAGCGCCGTCGCCCTCCTCCGGGGCGACCTGGCCGAGGCCGCCGAGCGGCTCGCACCCGCCACGACCGGTGAGGCGGCCGACGACTCGGTGCGGCTGCCGGGCCTGACGCTGATGGAGGGCTGGCTGGCCGCGAGCGACGGCCGGGCCGCCGAGGCCCGCACGATCCTGCGTCCGCTGCTGTTCAGCGCCCGTGACTCCAGCGCCGACTGGCCGTGGTGGCCGGGCTGGATGCGGGTCTTCGTCCGGGTCGGACGGGCCACGCGCGACCAGCGGTTCAGCGGCGAGGCGGTGGCGATCGCGGCCGAGGGCGCGGCCCGCAACCCGGGGGTGGCCAGCTTCCAGGGCGTGGCGCTGGCCACCCGCGGCCTGGTGCACCTGGACCTCGACGCGCTGACCGAGGCGACCGCGGTGCTCGAGCGCAGCCCGCGGCCGATGCTGCGCGGCAACGCCGCCGAGGACCGGGGTCGGCTGCTGCTCGGCTACGGCAAGCGCGCGGAGGGCCTGGCCGAACTGGACCGGGCCTGGGCCATCTACCGCGGGATCGGCGCGCGGGCGGCGATGGTCGACGTGCAGCGGGTGATGCGCCGCGCCGGCGCCCGCCGCGCCAAGTGGGAGACCGACGCGGCCCGCCCGCGCGCGGGCTGGGCGGCGCTGACGGACGCGGAGGTCAAGGTGGCGGAGCTGATCAGCGCCGGGCACACCAACAAGGCGGCCGCCCGCATGCTCAACCTGTCACCCAACACGGTGAGCACGCATCTGCGCTCGATCTTCACGAAGCTCGACGTGCAGTCCCGCGTGCAGCTCACCAACGCGGTGCACGCGATGCGGCCGACGACCTGAGCGGGCCGCCCCGCCGAAGCGGGACGGCCCACGCCTGGTCAGGAGCCGACGTTCCTGTTCCACACGCTCCAGGTGACCGCGATGCCGGGCTTCGCGAAGTCACCGTCGGGCCAGTTGGAGGCCGGGCTGGCCACCGAGGCACCGGAGATCTCACCCGGGTGCTGGACCGCGACGAACACGCTCTTGTTGTCGTCGGTGATCCACGGGCCGCAGGTCTCGGCGCCGAACGGCACGCTCAGGAACTGCTTGAGGTGGCCCTTCTCGGGACCCTCCAGCGGGACCGCGAACAGGCCGTCGTTGCTCTGCAGCGCGTTGCCGTCCGTGGAGATCCAGAGGTTGCCGGCGCCGTCGAACGCGACGTTGTCCGGGCAGGAGATCGGCGAGACCTTGGTCTTGTCGTACCCCATGAAGTAGGTCGCGGGGTCCGTCGGGTCGCCGCAGACGATCGGGATCTGCCACGTGAAGGTCGTGCCGGTGTGGTCGTCGTTGTCCTCGGTGATCTCGAGGATGTGCCCGTGCTTGTTGCCGTTGCGCGGGTTGGCCTCGTCGGCCGCCGCGTTCGTGCCGACACCGCGGTTGGTGTTGTTGGTCAGCGCGACGTAGATCTTGCGGTTGACCGGGTTGGGCTCGACGTCCTCGGGCCGGTCCATCTTGGTCGCGCCGACCTTGTCGCCGGCGAGCCGCGTGAACACCAGCACCTCGTCGACGGTCATGCCCTCGACCATCGACTTGCCGCCCTTGACCAGTGGGATCCACGTGCCGGTGCCGTTGAAGGCGCCGTCCGTCGGGAGCTTGCCGGTGCCGTCGATCTCGCTCGCCGAGGTGTAGCCGAGCTTGGCGACGTAGAGCGTGCCGGACTCCAGCACGGTCAGGTTGTGCTTGCGGGCCTCGGGCGTGTTGCGGCCGTCGACCTTCTTGTCGGAGACGAACTTGTAGAGGTAGTCGAACCGCTCGTCGTCGCCCATGTACGCCACGGCCTTGGCGTCCTTGGACTTGATGATGTTGGCGCCCTCGTGCTTCACCCGGCCCATCGCGGTGTGCTTGCGCGGGGTCGAGCCCGGGGTGAACGGGTCGAACTCGACGATCCAGCCGAACCGGTTGGCCTCGTTCGGGTTCTTCGAGAGGTCGAACCGCTCGTCGACCCGCTCCCACTTGCGACTGCCCGACGGGTAGCGGTTGACCGTGTCGATGCCGTACCGGTTGAACCGGGTCTTGGCGTCGCCGGTCGAGGTCTCCGCGCCGACGAAGTACTGGTTGAAGTTCTCCTCGCCGGACAGGATCGTGCCCCACGGCGTGACGCCACCGGCGCAGTTGTTGAGGGTGCCGATCACGTCGGCGCCGGTCGGGTCGGCAGCGGTCTTCAGCAGGTCGCTGCCCGCGGCCGGGCCGGTCAGCTTGAAGTGCGTCGTCAGGGCGGTGACGCGCCGGTTGTACGGCCGCGAGCCGCTGTCCACCAGCACGTACTGGCCGGTCTTGCCGACGCGCTCGATCTCGACGACCGACATGCCGTGCGCGGCCATCGCGATCTTGATCTGCTCGGCGGTCAGCGCGTCCTGGCTCACGAAGTTCGGGAACATCAGGTCTTCGTTGGTGTACTCGTGGTTGCACACCAGCAGGGCCCGGGTGGCCTTCTTGTCGAGCGGCAGCACTGCGACGAAGTCGTTGTTGTAGCCGAACTGCTTGAGCTGGGCCTCGAGCGTCTGGTTGTGGACGTCGAACCTCTTCGCGCCGGGCACCACCGGGTCGCCCCAGCGGATGACCACCGAGTGGTCGTAGCCGTTGGGCACGACCAGCGCGTCGACGCGGTTCGGGGCGACCGCCTTGAACGTGAGGTTGGTGGTCTGCTCGGTCATGGCGGTGACCTCGCCGACCGGCGGCAGGGCCGGTGCCGGCTCGGCGGCGGCGAACGCCGGGCTCGCGCTCAGGACGCCGGCGCCGCCGAGGCCGAGCGCGACCGCGCCCGCGGCACCCACGCGCATGACGCCGCGCCGGGTCACCTCGGTCTGCACCATGTCGCCGAAGTAGTCGTTATCGGAAACGTTCGGAACCGGGTGGTCACAAGCGTTTCCGCAGCGGTACAGGCAGGTCATGCGGTCACGACCGTGCGGAACCTTCGCCACGCCGACGATTGGCAACTGGCGGCGGATCTGGTCCGTCATTCGGGCTCTCCTCGAACCGTCGACAAATCTCTCCGTCAGGACAGCCGCACGCTAATCAGAGCAGGTAAACATGGAAAAGCCGGAATGTGAACCGCGGACGTGGAAGCCCTGCTAAGGGTGTCCTTACTAGACGGCCACCGGTGCCCGACATGATGATCCGGCCATGCTCAAAACCACCCTGATCCACCCAGGCATCACTTCCGCTCTCGGTCGCGCGGGACACGGATCGACCATCCTCATTTCAGATGGAAACTACCCCCATTCAACGGGTACGCGGGCCGGCGCGGACCTCGTATTCCTGAATCTGCGGCCGGGGCTGGTGGCGGTCGACGACATCCTGGGTGCCGTCCTGACCGCCGTACCGGTCGAGTCCGCGTTCGTGATGCGGCCCGGGACGGGTCCGGAACCCGACATCTTCCCGGTGTTCCGCTCGCACCTCGGCCCGGTCGAGCTGAGCCCGCTCGACCGGTTCGCCTTCTACGACAAGGCCCGCGAGCCCGACCTGGCGCTCGCGATCGCGAGCGGTGACACGCGGCTCTACGCGAACATCATCCTGACGGTGGGCGTGGTGAAGTAAGAAACTCCCCGATCACGCCGATGGCGTGGTCGCCCGCGGACAGCACCGCGCAGAAGTTGAGGAACGCGTGCGGCGTGTCCGCGTACTCGACGAACTCGGCGTCGTCGAGCCGGCGCGCGTAGGCCTCCGCCTGGTCGCGCAACGGGTCGCGGCCGGCCGCGCCCAGCCGCGGCGGGGGCAGGCCGGCCAGCGACTCCGCACGCAGGGGCGCCGCGTATACCGGCGGCGGGCCGGTCAGGTACTGCCGTTCCGCCCAGGTCGGCGTGGTCGCCCGGTCGAGCACCGGGTAGCAGAGCACCTGCCGGTCCAACACCGGCCCACCCTCGTCGCGCGCCCGCAGGGTGGCGCCGGCGACCAGCGCGCCGCCCGCGCTCTGGCCGCCCGCCGCGAGCCAGCCGTCGCCGCCGAGCACCCGGCCGTGCGCGGCGAGCCAGACCATCGCGTCGTACGTGTCGTCCAGCGCCGCGGGGTAGGGATGCTCCGGCGCGAGCCGGTACTCCAGCGAGACCACCGTGCGGCCCGCGCGCCGGGCCAGCCGGGAGCAGGTGTGGTCGAGGTCCGCGACGGTGCCGCCGACGAAGCCGCCACCGTGCAGCCAGAGCAGCAGCGGGCGGGGTCCCGGCTCCGCCTGGTAGACCCGCGCGAGCGTCGGCCCGCCGCCCAGCGGCAGCAGCAGGTCGGCGGCGTGCACGGCAGGGTCGAGCCGGCCGGACAGCGCGGGGTCGACCGGTTCGGCCCGGTCGGCCAGCAGCGTGGCGAGGTCGTCCAGCTCGTCAGCCGCGCCGACGACGGTGAACCCGTCGGCCTCGGCGGTGAACCTCGGCTCGGCCACGACGCGGCGGTTCACGCCGGCACCGCCTGCAGGTGCAAGGCGGCGTGCCAGAACGCGGGCCGGCCGGGCACGGTGAACACGTGCGTCGCGAGTGGACCGACGCGCGCCCAGTCGTCGGACGCGAGCTGGTCGAGCAGCGCGGCGTGCGTCGTGGCCAGTCGCTCCAGCAACAGGTCGGCGCCCAGCTCGCGGCCCGCGGCCACGCCGGCGCGGTTCAGCGCCCGGCCGACCTCCGGCGTCTCGAAGCGGGGCGCCACGCTCCAGTGGTCGCGCCCGCGATCGGCCTCGGTCAGCACGGCCAGGTTGATCTCGTTCCACATGAGCACGTGCGCGACGAGGTCGTGCAGCGACGCGCAGAAGTCGCCGAGCGGGCCGGCGGCGGTGACGAAGTCGCGGGCCAGCTCCGGTCCGGAGAGCCCGTCGACGGCGGCCAGCAGCAGCCGGTGGTCCGTGCGCAGCCGGTCGGCGGCCGCGTCGGCGGAGAGGGGTTCGGTCATGCCGGCAACGCAACCACCCGGCCCGGCCGGCGCCGAGCGGGCTGACGGATCCCGTCAGCTCACCGCAGCAGCAACCCCAGCACGTCGCCGCCCAGCGCCTCGACGGCGGCGGCGTCCAGCTCGTACTGGACGAACCGGCCCCGCCGGGTGGCCCGCGCCAGCCCGGCCGCGGCCAGCTCCCGCAGGTGCCGGTTGACCAGCGTCGGGTCGACGTGCCAGCGGGCGGCGATCTCGCCCGCGGTACGCGGCTCGGTGGCGATCGCCCGGGCCACCTCCAACCGGCCGGGGTTGGCCAGGGCGGTCAGCCGGCCCAGCAGGTCCCGGGCGAGCGGCACCGGCGGCCCGGGCTCGGCCGGGTGGATCAGCACGAGGGACCGACCCGGCACGTCGGCGACGTAGACGTGTGGGCTGATCAGCGTGCTCGGCACCACCACCAGCCCGCGCCGGGTGACGTCGTGCCGGCCGTTGCGCACCTTGGCGATCGACACGCCCGCGCCCGCCGGGGTGATCGACGGGTCGAGGGTGGCCAGGGCGGCGGCCGGGCCGCGCGCGGCCAGGTCGAGCGCGAACCGGCGCGTCCGCGCGGCGAGCACCGGCCGCACCGCCGGCCACCGGGCGGCGAACCAGGTGTCCCAGCTCTCGGCGAGGAACTCCAGGAACTCCGTCACCGCCGGCCCCGGCCGTTCGACCAGCGCCGCAACCTGGTCACCGATCCCCCTGGCCCGGGCGTAGCGCAGGGCCGCGGCGGCGTCGCCGATCGGCCGCAGCAGCTGCTCGGCCAGCCGTCGGGGCGGAAGCGCGCGCAGGTGGTCGAGCTGCACCGCGAACTCGTCGTCGGGGCCCCAGAC
>NZ_JBFAIU010000201.1:0-13741 GCF_040654855.1 Asanoa sp. NPDC050611 | reverse complement strand
GAGGTAGACGCCCGACTGGTCGTTGAGCACGCCGAGCACGATCCGGTCACCGGACAGCTTGCTGCCCGACGAGCCCTGCGGTCCCCCGCCGCCGCAACCGGCCAGCAGGAGCGCGACAGCGGCCACGGACACCACGCGTTTATTCATAGCTGCCTCCACTGTGTCGGGTCAGATGCCGAGGTACGTGAGCAGCTCGCCTTCGCGCTCGCGTACCTCGTCGTTGCGGAGCGTCTCGACCACCCGGCCCTCCGCGAGGAGGTGGTGGCGGTCGGCGACGCCGGTCGCGAAGCGCAGGTTCTGCTCGACCAGCAGGACCGCGGTGCCCTGCTCGCGGACCTGCCGGAGGATGTCGGCGACCCGGGTGACCAGCAGCGGGGCCAGCCCCTCGGTCGGCTCGTCGCAGAGCAGCAGGCGGGCGCCCATCCGCAGCACCCGGGCGAGCGCGAGCATCTGCTGCTCGCCGCCGGAGAGCTGCGTGGCGGCTGAGTTGCGCCGTTCGTGCAGCACGGGGAACGTCTCGTAGACCCGGTCGAGCGACCAGGGCGCCGGGCCGACCGCGGGCGGCAGGGTCAGGTGCTCGGTGACGGACAGGGAGGCGTACGCGCCGCGGTCGTCGGGCACCCAGCCCAGCCCGAGCCGGGCCCGGCGGTGCGCGGCCAGCGACCCGAGGTCCCGGCCGTCGAAGGAGACCGTGCCGCGCTGGCCCGGGTGCAGCCCCATCACGCAGCGCAGGAGCGTGGACTTGCCGGCGCCGTTGCGGCCGACCAGCGTGACCACCTCGCCGGGCGCGACCGTGAGCGCGACGTCGCGCAGCACCGTGGCCTCGCCGTACCACGCGTGCAGTCCCTCAACCCGCAGCATCGGCCGCTCCCAGGTAGGCGGTGATCACCCGCTCGTCCGCGCGGACCTCGTCGTAGGGGCCCTCGGCGAGCACCCGGCCGGCCTGCAGCACGGTGACCCGGTCGGCGAGCCGGCCGACGACGCTCATGTTGTGCTCGACCAGCACCACCGTGCGGCCGGCGCGGACCCGGTCGACCAGGTCGACCGTGCGGTCGACGTCCTCCAGGCCCATGCCGGCGGTCGGCTCGTCGAGCAGCAGCACGTCGGGGTCCAGGGCGAGGGCGAGGGCCAGCTCGAGGGCGCGCTTGCGGCCGTAGGGCAGCGCGCTCGCGGGCACCTCGGCCAGCTCGTGCAGGCCCACCATGGCGAGCAGCTCGTCGGCCCGCTCGCGGTAGCGGCCGAGCAGCTTGGCCGAGCGCCAGAACCGCCAGCCGAGCCGGCCGCGACCCTGCAGGGCCAGCTCGACGTGCTCGCGGGCGGAGAGCATCGGGAACAGGCTGGTGATCTGGAACGAGCGGGCGACGCCGAGCGCCGCGATCCGCTCCGGCGGCAGTCCGGTGATGTCGCGGCCGGCCACCTCGATCCGGCCGCCGCTGGGCTTCAGGAAGCCGGTGAGCAGGTTGAACAGCGTGGTCTTGCCGGCGCCGTTCGGCCCGACCAGGGCGTGCACGGTCCCCGCGGCGACCGCGAGGTCCACGCCGTCGACCGCCCGGAACCCGCGGAAGTCGCGGGTCAGGGCGTGGGTGGCCAGCACCGTCTCCGCCATGCGCGCCTCCCGCCTGTGTCCCGCGCCACACCCCGGCGACGCATTCCGGAAACTTACGAGTCCATGGGTACGAGTCGATATGTTGATGAGCCACATAAACCGACCCGGATCAATGTGTGCTGGTGGTGGGGTTTTCCCTACCGACAACGGCGCGTTCAGCGGGGAGAATGGCGGCGATGGACTGGGAGGAACGGATCCGCGCCGCGCGCGAGGCGGTCCCGCGGGGTCTCGCCCTCGCGGCGCTCTCGCTCGGCCTCGGCCTGCCGCTGTTCGTTGCCACGGTCGTCGCCGTCGCGCTGCTCCCGCTCGGCGTCGGCCTGCTGCTCGCGCCGCGCGCGCTGGCCGGTGTCCGCCGGTTCGCCGACGCGCAACGACGGCGCGGCCTGGCCTGGTCCGGCGTGCGGGTCGACCGCTTCGAGCGCGCGACCGGCCTGCGCGCCCTGCGGGACGCGGCCACCTGGCGCGACCTGCTCTGGCTGCTCGTCAACGTGCCGGTCGGCACCGCGGCCGGCCTGGTGCCGGCGGCGCTCGCCTTGTGGGCCGGCTTCGGCCTGGTGATCGCCCCGGTGGCCGCCGGCAGCGGCGCCGAGGGCGACTTCTGGCCGGTCGCGATCGCGATCGGCCTGTCGGCGGCGGTCGTGCTGGTGCTCGGCGCGCCCGCGGTCCTCCGCCTGCACGCCCGGTTCAGCGCCGCGCTAATGCGCCCACCCCGCCGCGAGCTGGCGGCGCGGGTCGACCGGCTCGAGGAGACCCGGGCCGACGTGGTCGACGCGGGCGCCGCCGAGCTGCGCCGGATCGAGAAGGACCTGCACGACGGGGCCCAGGCCCGGATCGCCGCGGTCGGCATGACCATCGGCCTCGCCGAGCAGCTCGTCCGCACGGACCCGGCCAGGGCGGAGGCGCTGCTGGCCGAGGCCCGCGACACCAGCGGCCAGGCCCTGGCCGACCTGCGCCGGCTCGTCCGCGGCATCCACCCGCCGGTGCTGGCCGAACGCGGACTCGTCGAGGCCGTCCGGGCGCTCGCGGTCGTGCTCCCGGTGCCGACCACGGTCACGGCGGACCCGTCGGCGCGCGCCGCGGCGCCGATCGAGGCGGCGCTCTACTTCGCGGTCGCCGAGGCACTGGCCAACGTGGCCAAGCACAGTGCGGCGGCCCGCGCGTGGGTCACCCTGCACGCACCCGCCGGCGGGCGGTTGGTGGTCGACGTCGGCGACGACGGTACGGGCGGCGCCCGGATCCCGGCCGCCGGTGGCCTGGCCGGGGTGCGCCGGCGGCTCGCGGCGTTCGACGGCCGGCTGGCGGTGTCCAGCCCGCCCGGCGGCCCGACGCTGGTGACGATGGAGGTGCCGTGCGGGTCGTGATCGGCGAGGACCAGGCACTGCTCCGCGACGGCCTGGCCCGGATCCTGACCGCGTACGGCGAGACCGTCGTGGCCGCGGTCGAGAGCGCACCGGAGCTGGCCGCGGCGATCGACTCGTGCGCGCCCGACGTGGCGATCGTCGACGTCCGCCTGCCGCCGTCGTTCACCGACGACGGGCTGCGGGTGGCGACGCAGGCGCGGGCGCGTACACCCGGATTCCCGATCCTGGTGTTGTCGCAGCACGTCGAGGTGCTCTACGCCCGTGAGCTGCTCGCGGCGGGCGAGGGCGGGCTCGGCTACCTGCTCAAGGACCGGGTGGCCGACGTGGCCCGGTTCGTCGAGGCGGTCCGCATCGTCGCGGCGGGCGGCACGGTCCTCGACCCGGACGTGGTCGCCGACCTGCTGACCCGGCGCGGCGAGGGCATCGCGCGGCTCACCCCGCGCGAGCGGGAGGTGCTGCGCCTGATGGCGGAGGGCCGCGCGAACGCCGGGATCGCGAACCGCCTCGGTGTCACGGAGAAGGCCGTCAACAAGCACATCAACAACATCTTCGGCAAGCTCGGCCTGCTGCCCGACCAGGACGACAACCGGCGGGTCCTGGCGGTGCTGAACTACCTGGAGGCACCGTGATGTCCTCCCGGCGAGTGACCACCATGGACGCTCACCGGGGCGTACGCTGACGGACCGTGGCCGATACCTACACCGTCTCCCGGTCGATCGAGATCGCGGCCCCACCGGCGCGGATCTACGAGCAGATCGCGGATTTCCACAACTGGACACAGTGGTCGCCGTGGGAGGACATGGACCCGGCGATGCAGCGGGACTATTCCGGATCGCCGTCGGGCCCGGGCGCGGCCTACGCGTGGTCCGGCAACAGCAAGGCCGGCAAGGGCCGCATGGAGATCGTCTCGGTGCACGAGCCGTCCGACGTCAAGATCGACCTGGCCTTCGAGAAGCCGTTCAAGTCGCGCAACGAAATCGTCTTCGCGGTCCAACCGACGGGCACCGGCTCGAAGGTGACCTGGACGATGATCGGCCCGAAGACCTTCGGCATCCGCCTGATGTCCCTGGTCAAGCCAATGGACAAAATGATCGGCCCGGACTTCGAGCGAGGCCTGGACCGCCTGAAGAACGTCACGGAAGCGGCACCGGAGCCCGCTTAGGATTCAGACCCGACCGCTTGCGGTCATTCCGACCGTGCGGCGTTGGCGCACAATGGCGCGGGTGACGTGGTGGAACACCGGTGGGGTCTGGTTTCTCGCGCTCTTCGGCGGTGCCGCCGGGGTGGCGTTCGTGGTGTCGGTCGCCGGCCGGGTGTTGGTGGGGGCAACGCCCCGCTCCGGTGGCGGGCGACCGCCGAGCACCATCGACCTCGCCTATCTCGAGGGCGGCGCCGCGCACGCCGCGCTGGCCTGCGTCGTCGGGCTGCACCGGGTCGGGGCGGTCAACCGCGGGCCGATGCTGACGCTCGACGTGACCGGCCCGCTGCCGAACGGCGCGCCACCGCTGATGGCCGCCGTCCACGGACGGCTGCGCGAGCCCTGCTCGTGGGTCGCCGTCCTTGCCGACCCCGACGTCCGCAACGCGGGCGCCCGGCTGCACCGCAAGCTCGTCCGGCGCGGCCTGCTCGCGTCGGACACCCGGCGGCGGTGGGCGCGCGTGGCCACCGTCCCGCTCTGGGCCGTCGTCGCCCTCGGCCTGCTGCGGCTGGCCTCCTTCGTCGGCAACGGCGCCGAGGCCGGTCGCGGGCCTACGGCGGGCATCGTGGTGGTGACCGGAGTGGCCGCGCTCGCGGCCTGGATGCTGGCGGCACCACCGCGGGTCACCAGGGCCGGGCGGGCCGCGCTGCGGGCGGCCGCCGCGGACGTGCGGGAGGCGGAGCGCCGCCGGGAAGGCGGCCGCGAACCGTCGGCACGGGAGCTGATGCGGTCGGTCGCGGTCCGCGGACCGGCCGAGCTGGCCGCCGTCGATCCGGTGTTCGGTGACGCCGTCGGCGCCCACCGCCCGCTGCGCCCGGCTCCGCCGCAGCGCATGTTCAGCTGGGAGTACGACAGCTGGCGCCGCTGGTGAGGTCCGGCAGCGGTGCCGCCCGCGCAGCACCTGGTTGACAGCCAGTTCCGCCCCAACCAGGTAGCTCGGGATGCCGGCCAGGTGGAACAGCAGCGGCGAACACGGCGGCCTGGGACGTGTAGGCCACCCCATCCCGGGCACTTGCCAGGCATGCGGGTGGTGGTGACCGGGGCCAGCGGCAACATCGGCACGGCGTTGCTGCGTTGGCTCGACGGGCGGGCCGGGATCGGGTCCGTCGTCGCCCTCGCGCGCCACGCGCCGCCCGCCGGCGCCGAGACACCGTACGCCAGGGTCAGCTGGGTGGAGCGCGACCTCGGCACCGCCGGCGACCTCGCCGAGGTGTTCAGCGGCGCGGACGCCGTCGTCCATCTCGCCTGGGACATCGTTCCCGGTCACCATCGTGCCGCGCACACGCGCACCAACCGCGAAGGGTCGCGGCGCGTCGTGGACGCCGTGGTCCGGGCCGGTGTGCCGCAGCTCGTCCACCTGTCGTCGGCCGCGGTCTACTCGCCGCATCGCGCCCGCACCGCGGTGACGGAGGACTGGCCGCGCCGCGGTGTGCGGACCTCCGCCTACAGCCGCGACAAGGTCGACGTCGAGGACCTGCTCGACCGCGTCGAGGCGGAGCACCCAGAGCTGCGCGTCGCCCGGATCCGGCCGCCGGCCGTGCTGCAGCCCGCCGCGGCCAGCGAGATCGCCAGGATGATGCTCGGCCGCGCGGCGCCGCTCGTCCGGGTCGCCCGGGCTCGGGTTCCGCTGCTGCCGCTGCCGCCCGGCGCCGTGGTGCAGGTGGTCGCCGCCGACGACGTCGCCGATCTGGCCGGTCGGGCCCTGCTCGCCCGGGCGACCGGCGCCTTCAACGTCGCGGGCGAGCCCCACCTGTCGCCGGTGCTGCTGGCCCGGCTGCTGGGCGGCCACCATCTGCCGATGCCCGCCACCACGGCGCGCGCGATGCTGACCGGTGCCTGGCGGCTGCGGCTCCAGCCGCTGGACGGCTCCTGGCTGGACCTGGTGCTGGACACGCCCCTGCTCGACTGCACCCGCGCCCGCGACGAGCTCGGCTGGCGCCCCGAGTACGACGCCCGGCTGACCGTCCTGGCGACCCGGCACGCCGCCGCCGGGTCGGCGGGCACCCACAGCCCCCGCCTGCGCCCCCTCTAGGCCCCGTACAGCTGGCGCTGCAAGGCCCCGATGAGCGACCTGTACGCCGTCCCGGCCATGCCGTTGCGGGCCAGCGCCGCGTGTGCCGCGTTGGAGCCCGGGCCGCCGTGGACGCCGCCGCCCGGGTGGGCGGACGCGCTCGCCAGGAAGAGCCGGTCGATCGGGGTGTCCGCGCGGCCCAGCCCCGGCACCGGCCGGAAGAACAGCTGCTGGTGCAGCGCCGCCGTGCCGCCGTTGATGGCGCCGCCGAACAGGCTCGGGTTGCCGTGCTGCAGGTCCCCCGGGAGCTGCACGTGCCGGGCGAGGATGGAGTCGCGGAACCCGGGCGCGTGGCGTTCGATCGTCGCCTCCAGCCGCTCCGCCTGCTCGCGCATGCGCTCGGTGTCGCGCGCGGCCGCCTGCGGCACGTGCGTGTAGGCCCACAGCGACTCCGTGCCCGCCGGTGACCGGCTCGGGTCGGCGGTCGTCATCTGTCCTACGAGGACGAACGGGTCCTCGGGAACCTCACCACGGGACAGCGCCGCACTGTACGCGCTCAGCCCCGCCATGTCGCCGAGATGCACGGTGCCCGCACCGCGCGCGTCCGTGGCGGTCCAGGCGAGCGGCGCCGACAGCGCCCAGTCGACCTTGATCGTGCTGTTGTCCCACTGGAACCGCCGCAGGTGCCCGACGAACGCCGGCGGCAGCGAGTCGTGGCCCACCAGGTTCGCGTAGAGGGCCGGCGCCGGCACGTCGGCCAGCACCGCCCGGCGGGCCCGGATGCGCTCGCCGTGCGCGTCCTCCACGCCGACGGCGGTCGCGCGGGCGTGCAGCACCCGCGCCACCCGCCGGCCGTACTCGACGGCCCCGCCGCGCGCCTCCAGCCGGCGCAGCAGTGCCGCTATCACCTGGTCCGCGCCCCCGACCGGCACGGGAAAGCCGATGTCCTGGCCGAGCATGGCCAGCAGCCACCCGTAGAGCGCGCTGCCCGCCTGCTCGGGACCCAGGTCGGTGTGCAGCGCGTTGCCGGCGAACAGCAGCTGACCGCCCGCGCCCTGGAAGGTCTCGCGGCCGAACTCGTGCACCGGGAGCACGGCGAGCCGGGCGAAGTTCAGCGCTCCGGCGACACCGAGCCGACCGGCGAGCCGGACGCCCGCGCGTACCGGTGGGAAGGGTCGCAGGATCGCGTCGAGAAAGGGCTCGCCGATCCGCTGCCAGCGGCGCACCTCGGCGAGCCACGCGTCACCGTCGCGCGGGTCGAACGCGGCCAGCGAGGCGGCGGTCTGCTCCGGATCGCGGGACAGCAGCGCGCACCGGTCGTCGGGCAGCACGTGCGCCAGCACGGCCGGCGCGTGCCGCCACTCGAGCCCGTACGCCTCGAGGTCGAGCCCGCGCAGCACGGGCGAGGCGGCGCCCAGCGGATAGAACGCGCTGTAGACGTCGTGGTGGAAGCCGGGAGCGGTCAGGTCGGCCGTCCGCACCGCTCCCCCGGCGGTGTCGGTGGCCTCCAGGACCAGGACCTCCCAGCCCGCGTCCGCGAGCAGGTTGGCGGCGACGAGACCGTTGTGCCCGCCACCGATGACCACCGCGTCTACCGTTCGCACCAATAGAACCTACCCATTTCCGGCGGGACGATGCGTGATCTGTTTGGACCCGTTCGTCCGGGGAACGCACGTACCGTGAGTGAGACGAGTCGGGTCATCGACGCCACGCCGGAACGGATCTTCGCTGTGCTCGCGGACGGGTGGAGCTACGCGAGCTGGGTCGTCGGCGCCGCCCACATCCGCGACGTCGAGGACGGCTGGCCCGCGGTCGGCACCAGCATCCACCACCGGGTGGGCCCCTGGCCGGTCCAGATCAACGACAGCACGACCGTGCGGGCGATGGAGCCGGCGCGGCTGCTCGAGCTGGACGCCCGGATGTGGCCGCTCGGCCGGGCGGTCATCCGGCTCACGCTGGAACCCGCCACGCCCACGTCCACCCTGGTCCGGATGGCCGAGACGGTCGTCTCCGGCGCTGTCCGGTCGCTGCCCGACCCGGTGCAGGCGCTGCTGCTCAAACCGCGCAACGCCGAGGCGCTCGGCCGCCTCGGTGACATCGCCGTGCATCGCCGTCCTGTTTGACGCCGCTCGATGCGGGGTACGCGCACCGCTCCTGACGAAGGAGGGTCGCGATGCACGCGCGGATACGAGCGCTCGGTCACCCCGTCCACCCCATGCTGGTGATGTTCCCGGCTGCGCTGTTCATCACGGGTACGATCTTCGACCTCGTCCACCTGGCGGGCGACAACGACGTGTTCGGCGAGGTCGGCTTCTGGACCATCTCGGTCGGCCTGATCGGCGGCGTCCTCGCCGGCCTGACCGGCTTCGCCGACTGGACCAAGGTCCCCGCCGGCACCCGCGCCAAGCGCGTCGGCCGCCTGCACGGCCTGCTCAACGCCGTGGTGCTGGTGCTCTTCGCGATCTCCTGGTTCGTCCGGGTCGGCGGTGACAGCCACGCACCCGGCGCGGGCACGTTCGTGCTCGAGGTGATCGCGGTCCTGATCGCCGGCGGGGCGGCCTGGCTCGGCGGTGAGCTGGTCGACCGCCTCGGCATCGGCGTCGACCCCGCGGCCCACCCGGACGCGCCGTCGACCATGGCGAGGCCGCAGCCGCATGGCTGACCTGCGGGTCCTGACGCTCAACCTCTGGGCCCGGCACGGCGACTGGCACCGCCGGCGCGACGTGCTCGCGGCCGGCATCCGCGAGCTGGCACCCGATCTGGTGGCGGCGCAGGAGGTGCTCGTCGAGGACGGCTACGACCAGCTCGCGGACGTGGTCGGCGACGGCTTCCACGTCGTGCACCAGACGGGCGGGCACGACGGGCTCCGGGCGGTGTCGGTGGCCAGCCGGTGGCCGGTCGGCCGGGTGCGCGAGGCCGACCTGCGGGTGACGGACCGGATCGGCACCTACCCGTGCGCGACGCTCCTCGTCGAGGTGCTCGCGCCGGCGCCGCTGGGCCGGATCATCCTGGCCAACCATGGCCCGGCCTGGCAGTGGTGGGCGGAGGCGGAGCGCGAAAGGCAGGCGGTCGCCACCGCCCGGGCGGTCGAGGAGCTGGTCGGCGAGCTGCCCGGCCACGTGGTCGCCGCCGGCGACTTCAACGCCGAGCCGGGCGCGGCGAGCATGCGGTTCTGGACCGGGCGGCAGTCCTTCGACGGGCTCAGCGTCGCCTACCGCGACGCGTGGGAGAGCGCCCGCGGCGGCGCACAGGGCTGGACGTTCGACCCGCGCAACCCGCTGACAGCGGTGGACGAGCCCGGCCTCGACCGTGGCCGGCGCATCGACTACGTGCTCGTGCGCTGCACCGACCACGGCCCCACGTTGCGGGTCCGCGACACGTGTCTGGCGTTCAGCCAGGACGTGGCGGGCGTCTGGGCCAGCGACCACTTCGGAGTGGTCGCGGACCTTGCGCTGCCTTAGAGATCGAGCGTGGCGCGGACGTCGCCCAGCCCGCGGCCGACGAGCATTCGTCCGCCGCGAAGCTCCGCCCAGGCTCCGGCGGCGGTGTCCCAGCGCCGCCGGAGCCGGGCGTCGCAGGGCACGACGACCTCCACCGTCTCGCCCGGCGCGGCCTCGACCCCCTGCCAGCCCACCAGGCGGACGGGTTGGTCCGGTTCGGACGGTGCCAAGTAGACCTGCACGACCTCCCGGCTGGCCCGCTCACCCGTGTTGGTCACGGTGACCGTGACCGCCTCGCCCGACCAGGACGCTCCGGCGTACGACCAGCTTGCGTAACCCAGGCCGTGCCCGAACCAGAACGCCGGCTCCGGCGCCCGCCCCGCGTGGTGTCCGCGGTAGCCGACGAACGGGCCCTCGGTGTAGGGCAGCTTGCCGTCGACCGGCGTCACGGACCAGGCCGGGCTCGCCCCGTCGGCGACGGGCAACGTGGTCACCAGCCGACCGGCCGGCTCGATGTCGCCGACCAGCGCCGCCGCGACCGCGTGCCCGCCCTCCTGGCCGGGCAGCCCGGCCCAGAGGATCGCGTCGACCTCGTCCCGCCACGGCATCAGCACCGGCGTCGCCGCGTTGACCACCAACACGGTCCGGCGCGCGGCGCCGGCGACGGCGCTGACCAGGTCGTCCTGGCGGCCGGGCAGGCGCAGCGTGTGCTTGTCGACCGCCTCGGTCTCCTCCTCCTCGGTCAGGCCTACCACCACCACGGCCACGTCGGCGTCGGTCGCGGCCGAGACGGCGGCCGCGATCACCGCGTCGGGGTCGCGCGGCGCCGGCCGAGCCACCAGGCCGTAGCGGCCGACCCCGCTCATCGGGCCCGCGCCGGCGGGCAGCGTCACCGAGCCTTCCAGCACGTCGCCGGCGGCCACCGGCAGCACGTCGGTCGCGGCCGGTGGCGCGAGGACCTCGGCGCCGAAGCCGCCTCCGGGCGCGGCCAGTTCGTACGCCAGCGTCCGCTCTCCCAACCGCAACCGCCACGAGCCGACGCCGATCGCGCCCACCTCGACCGCCCCACCGGAGGCGAACCGGGCCTCGAACCCGACCGTGGCGACGCGGCCGGCGAGGCCGTCGTCGAACCCGACCACCGTCGAGGCCGCACCCGGCCGGGTGTCGAGCACCTCGCCGTCGGCGCCGCGCAGGGTGAACACGACATCGGACAGGAATCCGGCCCGCGCCGGCACGGGCCGCGACCGCACCTCCACGCCGTCGACGACCGTGAGCCCGGTGTCGAGGACCGCCGCCAGCCCGTCGGCGACGCTCACCTGGTGGGGCGGGTTGACCTGGGCCGACCCGCCACCCATGCAGATCGTCTCGACCGCGTGCCGGCCGATCAGCGCGACCCGGTCGGTCCGGGCCAGCGGGAGCGCTCCGGCCCGATTGGTCAGGACGGTCATCCCGGCCGCCGCGAGCCGCGTGAGCTGCTCCCGGCGGGCCGCGCTGTCCGGCGCCGGCAGGTCCGTGGGCCAGGTGCGCGGGGTGCCGATCGCGCCGACCCGCTCGGCCAGCCGGAGCAGCCGCGCCAGGTGCTCGTCGACCACCTCGGCGGCCACCTCACCGGACTCGACGGCCGCGACCAGCGCGTCGCCCCAGGGGCCGGCAGGGCCGGGCATCACCAGGTCGAGACCGCCGTTGGCGGCAGGCCCGGCGCTCCGGGTCGCGAACCAGTCCGACACCACCAGCCCCGGATAGCCCCACTCCGCCTTCAGGATCTCGTTGATCACGTGGTGCTGCTCGGTGGCGGGAACGCCGTTGACGTCGTTGTAGGCGGCCATCACCGACCACGCGTCCGCCTCCGCGACCGCGATCTCGAACGGCAGCAGGTAGACCTCGCGCAGCGTGGCCTCGTCGACGACGCTGTCGACGGTGGTGCGGTCGGTCTCGGACTCGTTGGCCACCAGGTGCTTGAGGCAGGCGGCGACACCCTGGTCCTGCATGCCACGGACGTACGCTGCGGCGAGCTTGCCGGTCAACAGCGGGTCCTCGGAGAACGCCTCGAAGAGCCGGCCGCCCAGCGGTGACCGGTGCAGGTTGATCGTCGGACCGAGCACGACGTGGATCTCCTGCGCCATCGCCTCCTCGGCGAGCAGTCCGCCCACCTCGTACGCGACCTCCTCGCTCCAGGCGCCGGCGAGCAGGGTGGCGTTGGGGAACAGCGCCACCACCGGGCCGCCGGAGAAGGTGAGCCCGCGTACGCCGGTCGGTCCGTCGGAGAGCCGCACCTCGGCCAGCCCGAGCGCCGGGGCCGGCGCGAGCGTGAACACGCCCGCGCCGGTCAGCAGCCGTACCTTGTCAGCGAGGTCCATCAGCGGAGGGTAAACCGATCCGTGAGCGCGGTGTCGAACGAGCCGCCCACCGTGACGGTGTAGGCCCCCGGTGCCGTCCTCCACCGCTGGTCCCAGTGCTGCAACAGGTGCAGGTCGGCGACGTCGGCCGCACTGACCCTGATCTCGACGGTCGTGGACCGGCCGGGTGCCAGCGTGACCCGTTGCCAGCCCAGCAGCCGCTTGGCCGGCTCGCGCGCCGCCGCCGGCAGCTCCACATAGGCCTGTGCCGTCTCGGTGCCGGCGCGGTGGCCGGTGTTCGTCAGCCGGAACCGCATCGTCACACCGCCCTTGCCCGCGTCGACCCGCAGATCCGAATAACGGAACGAGGTGTACGTCAGGCCGTGGCCGAACGGGAACAACGGCTCGACGTCCTGTGCCGCGTACCACCGGTAGCCGACCTGGAGCCCCTCGCCGTACGTGACCTGGCGCGGCTCGGTGCTCCCCGGCGGGCGTACCACCGAACCGTCGGCGAAGACGCCCGGATACCGGTCGGGATGACCGGCCGTGGGCAGGTCCGCCTCGCTCGCCGGGAAGGAGTGGGTCAGCTTCCCGCTCGGCGCCGCGTCGCCGAACAGCAGCGCCGCGGTCGCGGGCCCGACCTGCTCGCCGGCGTACCAGACCTCGAGGACGCCCTTGACGTCGTCGAGCCACGGCATGACCACCGGCCCGCCGGTCTGCAGCACCACGACGGTGTTCGGGTTGGCGGCGGCGACGGCCGAGATCAGCGCGTCGCCGTTGCCGTCGAGCGAGATGTTCGGCCGGTCGGCGAACTCGCCCTCCTGGTAGTAGCCGAACACGACCGCGACGTCGGCGGCGGCAGCGGTGGCCGCCGCGGCGGCCAGGTCGCTCCCGTCGGCGTACGAGACGGGTCCGGGTGACCGAGCAGTGATCGCCTCCAGCGGCGCGGCCGCGGCGCACGGGATGTTCGGCGCCGTGTGCAGGCAGACGCTGGACGCGTCGACGTCACCGCTGGTCGCGGTGTTGGCGGCGGTCGGCCCGATCACCGCGACCGACCCGGCCCCGCTCAGCGGCAGCACGCCGCCCGCGTTCTTCAGCAGCACCGCGCCGCGCTCGGCAAGGGTCCGGGCGAGAGCGACGCTGGCCGGCGTCGACACGTCGGCGTCCGGTGCGGCGATCCGGGGCACGTCGAACAGCCCGGCCGCGATGTGCGCGCGGACGATCCGGTACGCGGCCTCGTCGACGTCCGCGACCCGCAGGCGCCCGGCCGCGATCTGGTCCTTGATCGCCATCGGGGTCCAGTAGCGCCAGGCGTTGAGCTCCTGGTCGAGGCCGGCGCGCAGGGAGGGCGGGTCGTCGGTCAGGCCGTGCCGGGCGCCGAAGTCGCTGACCGCCCAGCCGTCGAAGCCGATCTCGCGCTTGAGGATCTGGTCGAGCAACTGCCTGCTGCCGCACGACCAGGCGTGGTTGACCTGGTTGTACGCGCACATCACCCCGCCGACGTCGCCGCGGTCGATCGCGATCTCGTACGGCAGCGTGTAGATCTCGCGCAGCGTCCGGTCGTCCACGTTGGACGAGCTGTTGTTGCGGTCGACCTCCTGCTCGTTGGCGACGAAGTGCTTGAGCACCGACTCGACGGGCTCGGCCGGGTTGGCACCGACACCCCGGCTGTACGCGGCGGCCATCAGGCCGGACGGCCGGGCAACAGCATCCGGTAGGTGCCGACGATCGCGCCCGACTTGTCGTCGCGGACGATCAGGTGGTCGCAGGCGTCGTCGAACTCGTCGAC
>NZ_JBFAIU010000200.1:0-13919 GCF_040654855.1 Asanoa sp. NPDC050611 | reverse complement strand
GGCGACGTGCGCGTAGTTGGTGGCGGTCACGCAGGGCCCGGACGACGGCGGAGGAGTACGTCCGGCAGCTGCTCGCGGACCACGTCGTACACGGCTGGGACCTGGCCGTCGCGACCGGCGCGGACCGTGACCTCGACGCCCGCGGCGCGGTGGGCTGCCCCCGTCCGAGGACCGGGAGGCCGAGCGTGGCCTGCGCGGGCTGGTTGGCTCCGGCGCGTCACAGGTGAGCCCGACCGCGGGCATGCGCGCCCGGGACGCCTCCCGGCCGAGCGCGGCCGAGGAGGCGGAGGCCATGGAGCGCCTGGTCGTCGTCCGCCGCAACTGGGTGCCCCGGGAGGACCTGCCCCGCGGCGGCGGACGACCACCGCGTTAGTCGGGCAGGGCCGGCAGGTCCTGCGACAGCTCGAAGTCGGCGACCTCGGAGATCCGGCGGGCGTGCCGGTCGGCGCCCGAGAACGGTGTCGACAGGAACGCCTCGACCAGCGCGGTGGCCTCGTCGAGCGAGTGCTGGCGCGCGCCGATGCCGGCGACGTTGGCGTCGTTGTGCTGCCGGCTGAGCTGGGCCGTCTCCAGGTTCCAGATCAGCGCCGCGCGGACACCCTTGATCTTGTTGGCGGCGATCTGCTCGCCGTTGCCGGAGCCGCCGATCACGACGCCGAGGCTGCCCTTGTCGGCGACCACCCGGGCGCCGGTGTGCAGGCAGAACGCCGGGTAGTCGTCGTTCGCGTCATAGGTGTGGGCTCCGACGTCGACCACGTCGTAGCCCTGTGCGGCGAGATGGTTGACCAGGTGGGACTTGAGCTCGTAGCCGGCGTGGTCGGAGCCGAGGTAGACGCGCATGGTCAGCAGTCTCTCAGTGCTCGCCGAGCTCGGCGAGCACCAGCCCGCCCCGCGCCTTCGGGGTGAACCACGTGCTCTTGCGCGGCATCTTCGCCCGGGCCAGGTTCACCGCCACGAAGTCCTCGACGGTCACCGGCGCGACCAGGATCGCCAGCTCGGCGCGGCCCGCGTCGACCTCGCCGGCCAGCCACGACGCCGGGTAGTCGCCGCCGACGTACGTGATCCGCTTGTCGCCCGGCTCGAGGCCGAGCGCCTCGCGCAGGATGATCCGCTCGACCAGCGCGTGGTCGAGGTTGTCGACCCGGTCCACCTCGGGGTCGTGCGGGAGCGCGACGGCGTACGCGGCGCCGGCGGCGTACAGGATCACCGAATCGGGGTCGAGGCCCGCCGCCGGCGTGACCGTGGCCCCGGCGGTGCGCAGCGCGTCGATCAGCTCGGCCGGCGGGCTCGTCAGCTCGCTGACCAGCCGGTTGTAGGGCTGGATGGCGACCGACGCGGGCGTGGTGATCACGGCCAGGAAGCGGGGGAGGCCCCCGGTCTGAGCCGCGAGGCTGCGGTGGTTGCCGTCGGCGACGACCAGCTCGCCGCCGCTGGCCAGCTCCGTCAGCCGGTCCTGGGTCTCGCCCGGGCCGAGCGGCCAGATCGCGTGGGTGCGGCCGGCCTGGTCGAGGTCGGTCGCGGCGGGCGCCCCGGCCGCGTCGCAGGCGGCGGCGAGGGCGGCGTGCAGCTCCGCGCCACGCCCGGTCTGCAGCAGGAGTACGGGCGACAGCAGGTGCCCGACGGCCTCGGCGAGGGCGACCCGCTCGCGCACCTTCTCGATGAAGACGTCCTCGTTGCGGATCACCAGGCCGGGCTCGTCGGCGCTCGTGGAGATCTGGTCCGTGTCGACCATCGCCCAGAGGCCGTAGGCGGGCTGCTCGCCGGGCGCGGTGATCCGGTAGAGCACGACCACCCGGTCGGCGGGCGTGTAGCTGCCGTCGGCCTTGGCGTCGGCGAGGCGCTGGGCGGCGGCGGGCAACGAGTCCAGGAAGGACCGGCCGGTGGCGTCCGGCGCCTTGTGCGGCATCTCGATCGCGAGTGCGCTGCGCGGGTTGTCGGCGATGATCGCGGTGATCTCGCTGTCGTCGGCGAACTCGTCGTAGTTCTGCGCGCCGGTGCCGCCGGTGGTGATCCAGGCCCGGGCGATCGGGTGCACGATCGTCATGTCCGAAACGCTACCGATGGGCGATCGCGTGACGCCGCACACCCGGGTCGGTGTCTCAGGCTGTGGCGGGCACCAGCATGTCGAGCCGGTCCAGCGCGGTCGGTGTGGCGTCCTCCGGGTCCGGGCCGAGCCACGCGGGCAGCGTCAGGACCGGGTCGGTGCCGCGCGGCGCCGCGCCCACCAGGATCGGCGGGGCGAGCAGGTCGACGCAGTCGTCGGGAAGGGCGGGGGCGAGGGTTTCCCAGCGGCCTTCGTCGACGGACCAGTAGGCGCCGCCGATGCTCTCGGCGACCTCGGGGTTACTGCCGGACATGGAGGATCCTTCGCTGCGTAGGGTGACGTGCGCCACCCTACGCAACGAATCGGTCGGCCCGCGAGAAAGGGTCCGATCAGTCGAAAATCGGACGCTGGTCCCGAGTCCGCTTCAGCTCGAAGAAGCCGGGCGTGCCGGCGACGAGCACCACGCCGTCCCAGAGCCGGCCGGCGGCTTCACCCTTCGGTGCGGGGGTGACGACCGGGCCGAAGATCGCGACCTGCTCCCCGTCGGGGCCGGGAGCGTGGATCACCGGGGTGCCGACGTCCAGGCCCACCGGCTTCATGCCGGCGTCGTGGCTCGCCTTGAGCGCCTCGTCGTACTCGGTGCTCTCGCCGGCGGCGACCAGCGCGGGGTCGAGGCCGACCTCGGCCAGCGCGGCCGCGTACAGCTCCGGACCGCGTTCCTGCTTGCCGGGGTGGATCCGGGTGCCGAGCGCGGTGTAGAGGTCACGGAGCACGGCGTTGCCGTACTTCTGCTCGGCGGCGATGCAGATCCGCACCGGCGCCCAAGCCGTACGCAGGAAACTCTTGTAGTTCTCGTCGAGCATCTCGCGCCCGTCGTTGAGCACGGCGAGGCTCATCACGTGGAAGCGGACGTCCAGCGGGCGGACCTTCTCCGCCTCCAGCAGCCAGCGGGAGGTGATCCAGGCCCACGGGCAGGCGGGATCGAACCACATGTCGACGGTCTGACGTTCTGACGTCACGGCAACGTCCTTCGGGGGGGTTGGGGTACGTACCCTGATGTTCACCCTCGTCCGACCCTTGCGCACGATCCGGGCGTCGTGACGTGGGTTACCGTGGTTGGCCCTGACGGGCGTGGAAGACTCGACTGATTGCCGGATGTCGACGTCACAGTGAAGTGGAGAACAGACCGTGGCTGGTGTGCGCAACCTGACCCAGGCGGAGGCAGCCGAGCGGGCCCGACTGCTCGACGTCACCTCGTACGACATCCGCCTGGACCTGGCCTCGGCCGGGCAGGGCGACGCCCGCACGTTCCGCTCCACCACGACCGTCGCGTTCTCCTGCACCCAGCCCGGGGCCAGCACGTTCATCGAGGTCGCCGCGGAGTCGGTGCGGTCGGCGACCCTCAACGGCGCGCCGGTCGACATCAGCGGCTGGGCCGCCGACAAGGGCCTCACGATCACCGGGCTGGCCGCGACCAACGAGCTCGTGGTCGACGCCGACTTCTTCTACTCGACCTCCGGCCAGGGCCTGCACCGCAGCGTCGACCCGGTGGACGGTGAGACCTATCTCTACAGCCAGTTCGAGACGGCCGACGCGCAGCGGGTCTACGCGGCGTTCGACCAGCCCGACCTCAAGTCCGTCTACACCTGGCACGCGACGGTGCCGGCGCACTGGCGGGTCGTCTCCAACATGCCGGTCGACGGGGTCGACGAGGCGGGCGACGAGGTCAAGACGGTCCACTTCGCACGCTCCGAGCGGATGTCGACGTACATCACCGCGCTCTGCGCCGGGCCGTACCACGAGGTGCGCTTCGCGCACGACGGCATCGACCTCGGCTACTTCTGTCGGGCGAGCATGGCGACCTACTTCGACGCCGACAACCTCAACCTGATCACCACGCAGGGCTTCGACTTCTACCACGAGCAGTTCGGCGTCCGGTACCCGCTGCCGAAGTACGACCAGCTCTGGGTGCCCGACTTCAACGCCGGTGCGATGGAGAACTTCGGCTGCGTCACCCACGCGGAGTCGGCCTACGTCTACCGGTCGCAGGTCACCGACTTCGAGTACGAGCAGCGCGCCAACACGATCCTGCACGAGCTGGCCCACATGTGGTTCGGCGACCTGGTCACCATGCGCTGGTGGAACGACCTGTGGCTCAACGAGTCGTTCGCCGAGTGGGCCAGCCACTGGTGCAACACCCACGCCACCCGGTTCAGCGACGCCTGGACGACGTTCCTGTCGATCCGCAAGAACTGGGGCTACCGGCAGGACCAGCTCAGCTCCACCCACCCGGTCTACTGCGAGATGCCCGACCTCGAGGCCGTGGAGGTCAACTTCGACGGCATCACGTACGCCAAGGGCGCCTCGGTCATCAAGCAGCTCGTCGCGTACGTCGGGATCGAGCCGTTCCTGGCCGGGCTGCGGGCCTACTTCGCGCGGCACGCGTGGGGCAACGCGACCTTCGACGACCTGCTCGGCGAGCTGGAGTCTGCGTCCGGCCGCGAGCTGCGCAAGTTCGCCGCGCAGTGGCTGGAGACCGCGCAGGTCAACACGCTGCGCCCCGAGGTCGTCATCTCCGCCGACGGCACCTACGAGTCGGTCGTGGTGTCGCAGGAGGCGCCGTCCGACTACCCGACGCTGCGTACGCACCGGATCGGGGTCGGCCTCTACGACCTGACCGCGGCGGGCAAGCTCGTCCGGCGCGAGCGGCTGGAGATCGACGTCACCGGCGAGCGCACCCCGGTGCCACAGCTGACCGGTGTGCGCGCGCCCGACGTGCTGCTGCTCAACGACGACGACCTGACCTACGCGAAGCTCCGCCTCGACGAGCGCTCGATGGCGACGGTCGTGCAGCACATCGACGGCTTCGAGTCGTCGCTGGCGCGCGCCCTGTGCTGGGCGGCGGCGTGGGACATGCTGCGCGACGCCGAACTGGCCGCCCGCGACTACGTCGCCCTGGTCTCGACCGGCGCGCCCGCCGAGGCCGACATCAACCTGGTGACCGCGACGCTGCGCCAGGCGGCCGGCGCGCTGTCGTTCTACGCCGACCCCGAGTGGGCGCCGACCGGCTGGGCGCAGCTCGCCGAGACGGCCCGCACCGCGATGCTCGCCGCCGCCCCGGGCAGCGGTTTCCAGCTGGCCTGGGCCCGCGTGTTCGCCTCGGCGGCGCGCTCCGACGAGCACCTGGCCATCCTGCGGGGCTGGCTCGCGGGCGACAACGTCCCCGACGGGCTGCCGATCGACACGGAGTTCCGCTGGTCGCTGCTGCGCGCCCTGGTCGCCAACGGCGCCGCGACGACCGCCGAGATCGACGCCGAGCTGGCCCGCGACCGCACGTCGAGCGGCGAGCGCGAGGCGGCGGAGACCCACGCGCTGATCCCGACGGCGGAGAACAAGGCCGCGGTGTGGCGGCAGCTCACGGAGTCGCCGGAGCTGCCGAACTGGCGCAACCGGGCGCTGCTGTCGGGCTTCCAGCACCCGGCCCAGGTCGAGCTGACGGCCCCGTACGCGACGCGCTTCTTCGAGTCGGCGGCCGCGGTGTGGGCCCTGCGGGACAGCGAGCCGGCCCAGGAGTTCGTGGTGTACGGCTACCCGACGTACGCGATCGCCACCGACGTGGTCGCGGCGGCCGACGCCTGGCTGGCCGAGCCGGGCCACCCGGCGGCCCTGCGTCGCCTGGTCGCGGAGGGCCGCGACACCACCGAACGCGCCCTGCGCGCCCGCGACCGCGACATCGCCTCCGCCTGACCGTCGTCCCGTGACGCCGCCCGGCGGCGTGGCGCTGTACCCAGGGGCCGATTTCCGGCCCCTGGGTACGAAAGCCGCACGAACGGGGAGCGATGAGTCGCATGGCGAGGTTGGGTAGGCGCGCGCGGTTGTGGTTGGTGGCCGGTGGGACCGTGGTGCTGCTGGCGGCCGGCGGTGGTGTCGCCGCGGCGGCGAAGGCGCGGTCCGGTGGCGACGGCGACTCCGCGAAGCAGGGGATCGGGTCGGCCGCGGTGGCCAAGGGCGCCGGCAAGAGCCCGCAGCCGTCCAAGAAGCCCAAGCCGGGCACCACGACCGGGCCGACCACGGCACCGACGACCGCACCGCCCACCACGCCGCCCGCGGTGGACAAGGACAACGTGCGGATCCCGATGGCGGGGTACGAGACCGGCTTCTACTCCGGCGACGTCGTGGTCGACGCGGCGCACGGGAAGGTCTACCTGACCGCCGGCAAGAACACCAAGGACGTCGTCGCCACCGACCTCGACGGGGGCAATCCCCACTCGATCGCCCAGGTGGACGGCGGCGCCGGGATGACGCTGAGCCCGGACGGCAGCAAGCTCTACGTCGCCGCCAGCGCCGGCTCGTGGGTCTCCGTCATCGACACCACCACGTACGAGACGACCGGGTACTGGATCGGTAGGACGGACGGGACCAACACCTGCCCGCGCGACGTCGCTCTGACGGCCGGCCAGCTCTGGGTCGCGTGGGGCTGTGACAACGCGCCCGCGGGCGTCGGCCGGATCGACCTGGAGACCCGGCACTACGAGCTGAACGTCACGGTCGGCGACGGCTCGGTGCGCAACCTCGTCTCGTCGCCCGCGCTGCTCGCGACCGTGCCGGGGCAGCCGAACGTGCTGCTCGTCGGCGAGACCGACTCGTTGCCGGCGCCGCTCTACCGGTTCGAGATCGAGGACAACCTGCTCGTCCTCAAGGCGACCGGCACGACCGACGGCGGCGCTGTCGCGCAGCTGGCGGTCACCCCCGACGGCAGCGAGGTCATCGTCCCGTCCGGCGCGCCCTACTACCACCAGGTCTTCCGGACCTCCGACCTGACGCCGGCCGGCAGGTACCAGACGACCAGCTACCCGAACGCCGTCGCGATCCGGGACGACGGGCTGGTCGTCGCCGGCGTCAACGGGTCGTACGAGGACGATCTCTGGATCTTCCGGCCGGGCGGCACCGAGCCGATCCTCACCTACGAGTTCGGTCACCTGCCGAACGACGTCACGTGGGCCTACCACCTGCAGGACGGTGCCCTCGCGCTGCACGGCAACCGGGTCTACGCGTTGACCGACCAGCTCTCCGAGCCCGGCATGCTCACGTTGCGGATCCGCGAGCTGCCGGAGTAGGCACCGCGATATTCGGTGGCCGCCCGCGGTGGCGCGCCCCGGCGCTTGAGGACGAAGTCGGCCAGCGCCGCCTGGAACTCCTGGCTGGCGAAGTCCGCGTCGATCCGGCGGAGCTCGCGTTCCTGCGTGGCGGCGAGCTCCGCCTCGGTCGGCAGTGGTCGCCACCGCTGGCGGTCGGCCCGCTTGCCCGCGTCGCGGTGGTTGACCGCGAACTCGTGCATCCACTCGGTCAGGTCCGCGCCGTCCAGGCCGGCGGGGGCCAGGTAGTCGACCAGCCCCTGCCGGTGGGCCTGGTGGGCGCTCAGCGGCAGGCAGTCGTGCAGCAGGCCGGCCCGGGCGTCCGCGTCGGGCATCCGGGCGGGCAGCGTCAGGGTGTGGAACTCCGAGCCGGTGAGCCCGCCCATGCCCACGTAGTGGTAGTTGAACGTGCGACCGGGCACGGCCACCACCGCGTCGCCGCAGAGCGACAGGAACGCGCCGCCCGCGCCCGCGTCGCCGTCGAGCAGGACGAGCACGGCGACGCCGTCCCGGCGGGCCTGGAAGAGGGCCAGCGCGACCTGGTTGATGGCCCGGATGTTGGCTCGCGCCTCGGTGATGATGCCGGCGGGTGCGCCGTACACGTGATTGAGGTTGATGCCGTTGCCGAACGGGCCGGTCCCGCCGCCGCGCAGCACGATCTGGTCGACGTCCGTTCGGCGGGCCGCGGCGGTGACGGCGGCCGCGACGGCCCGGCAGAAACCCGTCGACCAGGCACCGTTGTACGCGGCCGCGGTGATCACGGCGACGGAGCCCCGCAGTCGCGTGGTCACCGGGCGGTAGGGGAGGGGCTCGTCCGGCCGGCCGGGGAACCGCCGCCGCCCGGCCAGCCACCACGCGGCCGGCTGCTTGAACCCGGCGCTCTTCACGTAACCGACCCACACGCTCTCGCGCCGGCCGTCGCCGTCCGCCGGGCCGACCGTCACGCGGACGGCGCTGTCGGGCAGCCAACCGACGACCTCACCCGGCTCGCCCCGCGCCGGCCCGGCCGGGTGGACGTCGAAGACGCTGACCACCTCGCCGAGCAGTTCGGCCCGCACACCGGGCGCGCCGTCCCGGGCGGCCGCCCGCCAGACCACCTCGTCGGCGGTCAGCGACCAGTCCACCGTGGAGTCACCCGCCCGGAGCGCGTCGTTCCACCGCCCGAGCACGTCGGCGTGCGCGTAGTCGAGCGGGCGCGGCTCCGGCGGTGGCTCGTCGACCAGCCGCTCGAGCCCGCGCAGCAGGGCGGCCCGGTTGAGGTGGGAGTAGATCCAGCTCTTCGTGGCCGGTTCGCGCGGGTAGGCGAACGTCGTCGTGTGCACGACGTCGCCCGTGTCCCACCCGTCGGCGGCGAGCAGCAGCGTCGTGCCGCCGAACCGCTCCCGCCGCCACCGCCCCCAGTCGATCGACGAGGCGCCGCGGTCACCGATCCGGCCCGGGTGGTTGATCACGACCTTGCCGAACAGCTCGGCCGGGACCCGGGTGGTCAGCGTGGGCGCGACGATGAGGTCCGGCGCGTACCAGAGGTCGGCGTCGAGCATCGCCGCCGCGGAGGTCGCCGGCTGGAAGGCGGTCCTGATGCCGCGGTCCCGCAGCCAGCAGTAGGCGGCCATGGTGGCACCGCCGAAGCCGTTGGACAGCAGCAACACCCGCTGGACGCGACGTGACACCACGGCGAGACTCCCGATCCGATCGTCAGGTGCGACGACCGGGCCACGATCAACGTCTCGACGGAACCATCCTGACCATGGATCTGACACGAGCTCGATTAACTCCCGGCTCCGGCCACGCGCAACGGACCAAATGTCCCTCTGTCCTCACTGGTTGGGACCGGTTCGGCCGAACCCGCCTGGCGCCGGGGCACCGCACGCGATGATGGACGTTTGGGGGAGAGCGCGATGGATCTCGGCCTGGCGGGGAAGAACGCGGTGGTCACCGGGGCGGGCAAGGGCATCGGCCTGGCCGTGACCCGGGCTCTGGCCGACGAGGGCGCGCACGTCATCGCCGGTTCGCGCACCGTCACGCCGGAGCTGGCGGCGCTCGACGCGGTGACGCCGTTCGCGCTGGACCTGGCGACGCCGGACGGCCCGACCCGGCTGCTGGCAGCGGCGGCGGACCGCGGCGGCGCCGACATCCTCGTCAACAACGTCGGTGCGACCCGGCCGCGCCCGGACGGTTTCGCGTCGATCACCGACGACGACTGGCTGACCACACTCACGATCAACTTCCTGTCCGCGGTACGCGCGACGCGGGCGGCGTTGCCGCAACTGCTGGAACGGCAGGGCGCGATCGTCACCGTCTGCTCGGTCAACGCGACGCTGCCGGACCCGCTGGTGATGGACTACAGCGCGGCCAAGGGTGCGCTGCTGAACTTCTGCAAGGCCCTGTCCAAGGAGGTCGGGCCGCGCGGGGTCCGGGTCAACACGGTCAGCCCTGGTCCGGTGGAGACGGACCTGTGGCTGGGCGCACACGGCATGGCCCGGTCCGTGGGCGCGGCGACGGGAGCGGCGCCGGCGGACGTGCGGGCGGGTGCCGCGGCCCAGTCGGTGACGAACCGGTTCACCCACCCGGAAGAGGTGGCGGACCTCGTCGTCATGCTGGCGAGCGACCGCGTGGCGAACATGACGGGCGCCGACCACATTATCGACGGCGGCCTGACGACGTCTCTTTAGCCGGCCGCGTCGAATACTTCACGCCGATTCGAATACGGACGCGATGTGCGTCAGTCGAACGTCTACATCGGAGTAATGGCCACAGCTCGGGAAAATCCGACGTGAACGCACGTCAATTCACTCCACTCACGCGTGGCGTCCGAATGATCATTGGCCCACGCGGGTGATCTTTCGCGAACGCAAGGACGGCTCACGTTACGAGCGTTTTGGCTGCCAACAACGTTTTGCGTTTCTGATCATTTCCACGATCGGGCCGGTCGGATGTGTTGCTCCGACACGCTTCGACGCGACCTGGGCTTATACACGGTCCGAAGTAGAACCACCACCACCGGCCGCATGAGTCCGGTGTGGAGGGTGCTCATTGGCGGATCATGTCGCGCCTACCGACTCGATAGGCGATATTCGCCGCCGAACGGTCACAGGCACCGTCGGCTACCCGACTTTGATTAGCTGATCCTTAGGTGACTGATGCAAGGCTTATCGGCGCCGCGGAATTCGAGTGGGAATGCCGCGGCTGTTTGCGACCACCCCTGTTGAAATTCCTGGAGTCACCATGAGTGGGGTTACTGGTCAATCGGTCCATGGTCGATTGCTGCGAGTGTCGTCCGCCCTGTGCGTGGCGTTGCTGCTCACCGCGGGTGCGACGCCCGCCGGAGCCAAGCCACCGGCCCGCGCGGACGGCCACGGGCACGGCATCATCCGCGGTGAGGTCGCGCCTCCCCGCGCCAAACCCGGCAAGCCACTGCCGAAGATGAAAGGCACGGTCACCGTCCAGAAGGACCGGAGCCTCCTACCGAAGGGCAAAGCCAAGACCACCGCACCGAAGGCCGCCGCCGCGGCCGCCGGCGCCGCCGCCCTCGCGGTCGTGCCGCCGAAGGTGCAGCTCCGCGCCCTCATCGTGGGCGTCGACGAGGCCGACTGGGGCGTGGCCACCTGGAAGCAGACCGTCGACCGGGTCGGGGCCGCCTACGACGTCCTCTACGCGAAGACCGCGCCCCTGTCCGCGGCCGACCTCGTGCGTCCCGACGGCGTGGGCAAGTACAACGCGATCCTGCTGACCAGCAGCATGCTGCTCTACGACGCCGGCGGTGGCAGCTTCCTGTCCGGCCTCGACGCCAACGAGTGGAACACCCTCTGGGCCTACGAGCGCGACTTCGCCGTCCGCCAGGCCACGCTCTACACGAGCTACGGCACGTGGCCCGAGAACTACTGCCTCAACGCGTCGAGCGAGACCTCCGTCGGCGACACGCCGCTGAACGCCACCCTCCCGGCGGCCGGCCAGGCGCTCTTCGACGACCTCAAGACGACCGCCGTCGTCAAGCTGCAGCAGTCCTATGTCTACAAGACCCGGATCGCCGCCGGATGCTCGGCCAGCTCGATCCTGCAGAGCGGCGCCGACATCCTCGGCGTGCAGACGACGTCGACCGACGGCCGTGAGCGCGCGGCGCTGACGTTCACGTCGAACCAGTACCTGATGCAGTCCAACCTGTTGGCGTACGGCCTGTTCCGCTGGGCCAGCCGCGGCCTCTACCTGGGCGACCAGCGGCACTACCTCGAGGTCGACGTCGACGACTGGTTCAACTCGGCCGACCACTACACGCTGCCGAACGGCACCATCGAGTCGGACCCCGGCTACCAGGTCTCCGGCCACGACGCCTACAACCTCCGGCAGCGGATGAACAACCTGCGCTCCTGGTTCCCGCTGGCCAACCAGTTCACCTTCAACCTGGCCTACAACGGCGCCGACGCCGACATGACGGCCGGCACGGGCTGCAGCCCCAACGGCGGCATCGAGACGCTGACCGCCACGAGCCGGTGCCTGCGCAGCTACTTCCGGTGGATCAACCACACGTACACCCACCAGGAGATGAACGCCAACACGTACGCCGAGGCCGCGGCCGAGATCACCCAGAACCGCACGGCCGCGACGCAGCTCTGGCTGACGCAGCCGAACACGGTGCTCAAGACCGGTGAATACTCGGGCCTCGGCGTCTACAACCCGGACCCGAACAACGACATCGACCCGCCGACCGACTTCGGGCTGGGCGCGTCGAACGTCAACTTCCTGCAGGCCGCGAAGGACAACGGCGTCCAGTACGTGCACGGCAACATGTCGTTCGCGAGCCACGTGCCGTCGTGCTTCAACTGCGGCATCGACCACCCGCTTGAGCCCAGCATCATGATCGTGCCGGACTGGCCGACGAACATCGCCTACCACACGACCACGCCGGACGAGCAGACCCACTTCTACAACTCCTTCTACGGCCCGAACGGCAAGTTCCCGTTCTTCCCGGTCAACCAGACGTACGCGCAGATGCGGGACTACGAGACCAACGTGGCGCTCAACCACGTGGCGACCGGCTCGATCTACGCGCACACGTTCCACATCGCCAACGTCAAGGACTACGGCGCGGGCGAGACCCTGGTCACCGACTGGGCGTACACCGTGATGCAGAAGTACTCCGCGCTCTACAAGGTGCCGCTGCTCGGGCCGGACTGGACCACCCTGGCCGGCACCGTGAAGAACCGCACCCGGCACATGTCGCTGAAGTCGGCCGGCGCCAACGCGGTCTACGACCCGGCGACGGGCACCATCGAGGTCAGCTCGCCGACCGCCGGCCCGCTGATCGTCACCGGCGCCACCGCGACCGGCTACGTCTCGTACGGCGCCGAGCGCACCTCGACGCTGACGATGACCGCCGGCGGCACCGTCACCGTGCCGGCGAGCCCGCGGTCATGAAGGTTGCGCTGGTGTCGGAGGGCACCTATCCGTACGCGATGGGCGGCGTCAGCGTCTGGTGTGACCAGCTGATGCGCGGGCTCTCCGACTACCGGTGGGAGATGGTGGCACTCACCGTCGACGGATCCGAGCGGGCACTGTGGAGGTTCCCCGAGAACCTCGACCGGCTGGTCTCGATTCCACTGTGGGCCTCCGGCGGCAAGCGCCGCCGGGGCGCCCCGCCCCCCGAGTTCACGGCGCCCTACGAGGACTTCCTGCTCAGCCTCGTCACGCCGCTCGACCCGCGGCCGGACCGGGCCGCGCGGGAACGCGTCCGGTTCATCGGCGCGCTCGCCGGCCTGCACAAGTACGCGGCGTCCGGCGGCGACCTGACTGCCGCGATGATGTCCAACAAGGCGCTGGCCATGATGATGGACGCCTGGCACGCGATCCACGCCGACGGGCTGACCCTCGCCGACGCCACCCAGGCCGCCTGGCTGCTGGAGCACATGCTGCGGCCGCTGTCCGCGCCCGCCGTCGAGGCGGACGTCGTCCACGCGTCCATGAACGGGCTGTCGATGCTCGTCGGCCTGGTCGCCAAGTGGACGCACGGCACGCCGCTGCTCCTCTCCGAGCACGGCATCTACCTGCGCGAGCGCTACATCTCGTTCCTCGAGGAGGACACGCCGCACCCGGTCAAGGTGCTGGTCCTCAACTTCTTCCGCTGCCTCGCCGGCGGCGCCTACATGGCCTGCGACGCGCTCGCACCGCACTCCGGCTACAACCGGCGCTGGCAGCTGCGAAACGGCGCCGAGCCCGAGCGCATGTGGACCATGTACAACGGCGTCGCGCCGGAGTCCTTCCCGCCCGCGCTGGAGGAGCCGGCCGAGCCGACGATCGTGTTCGCCGGCCGCGTCGACCCGCTCAAGGACCTGCACACGCTGATCAGGGCGTTCGCCATCGTCCGGGAGAAGCTGCCGGAGGCCCGGCTGCGCATGTTCGGCGGCACCCCGCACGGCAACGAGGCCTACCGGGACAGCTGCCTGGCCCTGATCGACGAGCTCGGCCTGACCGGCGCCGCCGTGCTGGAGGGCCGCATCGAGGACATGGTCGAGGCCTACCACAGCGGCAGCATCGTCGCCCTGACCAGCATCTCCGAGGGCTTCCCGTACACCGTGGTCGAGGCCATGGCGTGCGGCCGCGCCGTCGTCTGCACCAACGTCGGCGGGGTGTCCGAGGCGGTCGGCGACGCCGGCTTCGTGGTCGCGCCGCGGCTGACCACCGACACGATCGCCTGGACGGTCGCCAACGTGCCGCGGTGGAACCCGATCAACGTCTGCTCCTACCAC
>NZ_JBFAIU010000199.1:0-13962 GCF_040654855.1 Asanoa sp. NPDC050611 | reverse complement strand
TGTCGTGCAGTTCGGGGTCGGAGTCGGCGACGCCGTCGGAGAGGACGTAGACGCGGTAGTCGCGGTCCGCCGCGTCCATCACCGTGGAGAGGACGACGCCGCTCGTGCTGATGCCGGTCAGGACGACCGTGTTGACGCCGCGGGCGCGCAGGCGCTGGTCCAGGTCCGTGGTCGACATGGCGCCGACGCGTACCTTGCGGACCACGATGTCGCCCCGCTGCGGCGCGAGCGCGTCGATGATCGCGGTGCTCGCGTCGTCGTCGCCCATGGTCCGGTTCTCGGCGGCGGCCGCGAAGGTGATGTTGGTGGCCGGCACGGTCGCGTAGTCCTCGTCGGTGAACGCGACCCGTACGAAGCCGATGACGCCCCCGTGGGCGCGCACGTCGGCGATCACGTCGCGGACCCTTGTTACCAGCGGGTCGGGATCCGCCAGGCGCCCCACGATCCCGTTCTGGAAATCCATCACCAGCAGCGCGGTACGTTTCGGCTCGAAACCGTTGGGCGGCGCGGGCATGCCGTTCTCCTCGCGGGTCGTACGGTCGGTGCGCCGCGCGAGCAGGCGCCCTCAATGCTCAAGCTACCCGCCGTTCATGTGTGTGGCCGCCCAACCCCGGCCCGACTTCGGTGCGTGACCATGCCCCTCGCGGGCTGTCGCGGTGGTCAGTCGTCGCGCTGCCAGCGCAGCGGGCCCGGGTGGAACGGCCAGATCAGCCGGCGCCAGCGGGACCGGGTGGCGCGCAGGCGTGCGGTGTAGGTGCGGGCGGCGCCGGCGGCCGCGGTCGCCTCCGGTTCGCCCGTCCGGGCGGGGGCGAAGGCGTCGCGGTTGACCAGGTCGACGAGGGCGGCCAGCTCGGGCGCGCGCGGGTCGTCGCCCGCGGTGGCTGTTTGGTGGCGGACGGCCGCCTCGGCGTGGCCGGCCAGTTCCGTGGCGGACAGGTGCGCCGCCGCGGGGTCGCCGGCCAGGCGCAGGGCGTCGCGGACCTCGAGCCACGCGCCGGCGACACGCTGGCCCGGTGTGCCGCCGGCCAGGCGGCGCTCGGTGAGCCCGCGCCTGCGCAGCAGCAGCGCGAGCAGCGCCACGACGACGAGCAGGAGGAGGCCGCCGCCACCGCCCGCGTACACGGGCAGCAGGCCCGAACCGCCGGGCGCGACCGCGACGATCGGCCCCGCGGTCGGGGAGGCCGTCGGCTCCAGGGTCGGCAGCGGCGCCTCCGAGGGCGGCGGGGTCGGCGGGTCCGGCTTGGGCGGCTCGCGCTCCGGCGGCTCCGGCACCGTGTCCGGCTTGGGCAGCGGGTCGAAGGCCACCCAGCCGACGTCGGTGAAGTAGACCTCGGGCCACGCCTGCGCGTCGGCGCCGCGGACCGGACCCGTGCCGGTCTCGCTGCGGAAGCCGACGACGATCCGGGTGGGCAGGCCCATCATCCGGGCGAGCACGGCGTACGCCGCCGCGAACTGTTCCGACGTGCCCTGCTGGCCGCCGCCGTTGGCCGGGCCGAAGAGGAAGAAGGCCAGATTGGGGTACGCGTGCCCGCTCGGTGCGTCCGCGACCATCTTGTAGTGCGTGGCGAGGTAGTCCTCGATGCCGAGCGCCCGTTGGTACGCGCCGCCGCCCGCGTCCGCGGCCAGCCGGTCCGACAGCTCGCGGATCCGGTCGGGCGCGCCGGGGCCGAGTGCCAGCATCCGCGCGATCCCGTCACCGAACGGCACGTCCGCGGCGGTCAGCAGGTTGAGGTCGGGTTCCTCCTCGAGCGAGGACACGGTGTACGCCAGCCCGGGGCGCAACCCGTCCGGCTCGATCATGGTGCCGGTCGTGGGGTCGTACGCCACGCGCACACCGTCCACACGCGACGGTGTCGGCACCGCCGGGAGCAGCCGGCCGGACAGGTCGCCGATCTCGATGCGCTGGTTCACCGGCGCCACGGCGTTGGCCGGCAGCGTGGCGGGTGCGGGCAGGACCCGGCCGGCTCCCCGGTAGACGGCGCCGACCCGCCACGTGATCCCGTCGTAGTCGGACAGCACCGCGAGCCGGATCCGGGTCGGGCCGGAGCGGTCGCTGCGCACGTCGAACAGCTGCTGGTCGGGGTTGAGCGCCCAACCGGAGATGCGGATCAGCGGGTTCTCGTCGAGGCTGTCGACCTGCGGCGGTTGCACGTACTGCCGCGGATCGACCGGCGTCGCCTCCACCCTTCTCGTGACCAGCGGCGCCGCCGCGGCGACGAGCGCGATCACGGCGACCGCGGCGGCGACCGCGCGGATCTGGAGGGCGAGTCCGGCCGTCCTCGGCAGATCCTGGTCGGGCGCGGGCGGGCGGCCGGTCACCGCGAGCCCGAGCGCGCCGGCGACGACGACCATGAGGACCGGCCCGACCGCGGCCGCGGCGTTGGGCCCGACGACGTAGAGGGTGCCGGCGAAGAGCAGCACCGGTGGGCCGTAGCCGATGAGCAGCCGTCCCCACCGTAAGCCGAGCTCGGCGCCGGCTAGGCCGGCCAGCCAGGCGGCGACGACCGGCACGATCACGGTGTCGGGCGTCGGCTCGACGGGGATCATCGCGGTCAGCAGCCGGGGGATGCCGTTGCGGGCGGCCTCGACCACGAGGTCCCGCAACGGATCGGTCAGGCCGGCGCGGTTGGCCGACCACCAGAGCGCGCCGAGGGTGTAGGCGGCCATGGCGAGTACCGACAGCGGGGCCACGAGCCAGGACGGCGCGCGGCGGGAGGCGACCGAGACCAGCACCGCGGCCGCTCCGGCGCCGGCGACGAGCGGGACCAGGACGGTGCCGGCGTAGACGCGGCCGAGGGCGAGCGCAGCGGCCGTGATCATGACGATCAGGGCCAGCGGGGGTACGGCGGCCCGCGCGAACCTCACCATCCGCGCACCCCGTCCCAGGCCGCGGCGAAGGCCTCGCCGTCGCGGGTGTCGAGGACGACCATGCCGTCGGCGGCGGCCGGCGTGCCACCGTCACCGAAGACGGCCGCGACGACGGCCGCGTACGGGCCGCGCAGCGCGCCGACCAGGCCGAGATCGCCGCGGGCCCCGGTGCCGGTCAGGAAGATCACCGTGTCGCCCGCGCGCTGCTGGCGGAGCCGGTCGGTGGCGGCCCTGAGATCCCCGGCGACCAGGGCCGCCTCGGCGAGCCGGTCGAGCGGGCGGGTCGCGGGCGTCGGGTCGCCGGCGACGAACAGCAAGGTGACGTCGACGTCCTCGCGGGCGGCGGCGGTGACCACGGACGCGGCCGCCTCGCACGCGGCCTCGAACGTCGGCGCCTCGCCGCCGCTGCGGTCCGGATGGGCGGTGGGCCGGTTGTCGAGGAGCACGACGAGCTTGGGCAGGCTGGTGTCGAGCTGCTCGCGCACCATCAGCTCACCGATCCGCGCGCTGGTGCGCCAGTGGACGCGGCGCAGCTCGTCGCCGACGACGTACTCGCGCAACGAGTCGAACGTGATCGTCCCGTGCGGGACGCTGTCGACCCGCCCGTCGAGGCTGCGCATCGCGCCGGTGGGCACGGCGGAGAGCGGATGGATCCGCGGATGCACCCAGACGGAGCCGGTGCCACCGTGCGACCGCGCGGCGGTGACGAGCCCGAGCGGGTCGCGCCGCGCCACCCGCAGGGGCCCGACCCGCACGACACCGCGCCGCGTCGTCGGCACGGGATAGTCCACTGTGGTGTCGCGCCCGGGCCGGAGCCGCAGCACCGGCACCGGCACGGTGGCCGCGCCGCAGCGGTCGTGCGCGATCAGGTTGGCGGCGCGCAGGCGCGCGCTGTTGCGCACGGTCAGCGAAACGCCGGCGGGCTCACCGCGGGCGACGCGGTCGGGCTCGACCTGCCTCGTCACGGACAGCCGGGGCCGCCAGGCGGCATGCAGCACGGCGAACACGACCGCGACGAGCGCGGCACCGCCGAGGGCGGCCAGCTCGGCGTAACCGAAGCGCCATCCGACGACGACCAGCGCCACGCCGGCCACCGCCAGCCCGATGCCCCGGGCGGTCGGCCGCACGGGTTAGCTCCCCGGCAGCGGCCGCGGCCCGCCGAACCCGAAACCACCGAACGCCGCCCGCCAGCGCCGAGGCCGCGCGTCGGCAACCGCGCGGGCGCGCGAAGCCGGCGCCTCGCGCCGACCGGCGGCAGCATGCGAGCCCCCGTTGGCTCCTTGCTCGGCACCTTCGAATCGGACGGGTGCGCTGTCTGCGGTGCGCGGCGCGCCGGCTGCTGGAGCCGTGCGGACGGCGGCGGTCGCGTGTGCCGCGCCGTTGGCCTGGGCCGGCGAGCTGTAGGTGGCTGGTCCGGGGTGGCCTGCGCCGGTCGGGTGTGCCGCGCCGTTCGCCTGGGCCGGCGACCCGTAGGTGGCCGGCGCCGCCGTGCCCGAAGCGCGACCCGACGCGGCGGCCGCCCGCCCATTGGTCGGCGGAGCGGAGCCACCCGGGCCGCCACCGCCCGGCAGCGGCACCGGCACCGTCCGCGTCGCGTCGGCCAGGACCTCCTCCGCGGTCGTCCCGCGGAGCTGGGCGTCCGGAGTCAGCAGGATCCGGTGCGCGAACACGGGACCGAGCAGCGCCTTCAGGTCTTCGGGCAGCACGTACCCGCGGCCGTTGATCAGCGCGTATGCGCACGCCGCCCGCGTCAGGGCGATCACGCCGCGCGGGCTGACGCCGACGCGGACCTGCGGATGCGTGCGCGTCGCGGCCGCGAGCCGGACCGCGTAGGAGTAGAGCGGGTCGGCGATGTGCACCTGTTGCGCCATCCGCACCATCTCGCCCACCGTCGCCGTGTCGGTGACCGGCTCCAGGGCGTCGGGGGAGCGCAGCGTCGCGCCGCGCAGCACCTCGATCTCGACCGCCTCGTCGGGGTAGCCCACCGACAGCTTCATCAGGAACCGGTCGAGCTGCGCCTCCGGCAGCCGGTAGGTGCCGTCCATCTCGACCGGGTTCTGCGTCGCCACCACCAGGAACGGCCGTGGGACGCCGTGGCGGACGCCGTCGACCGTGACCGTGCGCTCCTCCATCACCTCGAGCAGCGCGGACTGGGTCTTCGGCGACGCGCGGTTGATCTCGTCGGCAATGACGATGTTGGCGAACACCGGGCCCGGGTGGAACTCGAAGCCACGGGTCGCCTGGTTGAAGATCGTGACGCCCGAGACGTCGGACGGCAGCAGGTCGGGCGTGAACTGGATGCGCCGCCACTGCCCGTGCACGGTCGCCGCCAGCGCGCGGGCCAGCGTGGTCTTGCCGACGCCGGGCACGTCCTCGAGCAGCACGTGCCCCTGCGCGAACAACGCCGTCAGCGTGAGCCGCACGACCTCGTCCTTGCCGAGCACGACCGCGCCGATCGCGTCGGCCAGCCGCCCGGCCAGGCCGGCGAAGCCCTGGATGTGCCCGGGCGGCAACGGCTCCTGTGATTGGGTCACCGGGTCCTCACACGCACGTCGGCAGGCCGTTGATGTTGTCGCCGTTGTCGAGGTTGAGCCACGCGAACGGGATGTAGGTGACGTCGCCCTTGAACGTGATCTGCACCCACCACGTGCTCGCCTTGTTGCTGTTGTACTGCGCGGCCCGGATGTTGGTGCCGGTCTTCTTGCACCAGGCCTGGAAGCGCGTGCCGTTCTGCGCGGTGCCCGGCGACTCGCTCTGCACCTGCCGCGTGCCGGTGTAGATGCCGATCCCGGTGTCGCAGTAGGTGCCCCCGCTGTCGTTGCAGGTCACGACGCCGTTGACCGTCGTGGTCGAGGCGTTGCGGGCCGGCAGGTCGACCTGGCCGGCGTTGTTGCGCCCGGAGACCACATAGGAGTACGCGGTGCCCGCGCGCCACGCGCCCACGGTGATGTTGCCGCAAGCCTGCCAGCCGCTGGCCACCGAGCGACCACCGGACGAGAGCGTGACCTGGCACTGTGCCGGGCTGCCGTTGTCGTCGACCGTGACCGGCACCGTGACGGCAAACAGCACGCCCGCCCCCGCGCAGCGCCGCGTGCAGGTCCTGCAGCGGGCGGACCGTCATCTCACCCCGGATCAGCGCCTCGATGCCCATCACCGCGGCCGCCGCGCCCGGCACCGTGGTGATGCACGGGATGTCCGCGGTGACCGCCGCGCTGCGGATCTCGTAGCCGTCCGAGCGCGCGGACGCGCCCGAGCCCTGCGGTGTGTTGACGATCAGGGCGATCTCGCCGTTGCGGATCAGCGAGATCGCGTCCGGCCCGGAGCCCGCCTCTTCCCAGTGCTTGCGGATGATCTGGCAGGCGATGCCGTGCCGGCGCAGCACCTCGCCGGTGCCGACCGTCGCGACGATCTGGAAGCCCAGGTCCGCCAGCCGCTTGATCGGGAAGATCATGCTGCGCTTGTCGCGGTTGGCCACCGACACGAAGATCCGCCCGGACGTGGGCAGCGTGCCGTAGGCGGCCGCCTGCGACTTCGCGTACGCGTTGCCGAAGGCCGGGTCGATGCCCATCACCTCGCCGGTCGACTTCATCTCCGGACCCAGCAGCGAGTCGACGCCCCGCCCGGCCGGCGTGCGGAACCGCTTGAACGGCAGCACCGCCTCCTTGACCGCGGTCGGCCCGTCGGCCGGCAGGTCGCCACCGTCGCCCGTGGGCGGCAGCAGGCCCTCGCCGCGCAGTTCGGCGACGGTCGCACCGAGCATGATCCGGGCGGCCGCCTTGGCCAGCGGCACCGCGGTCGCCTTGGACACGAACGGCACGGTCCGCGACGCGCGCGGGTTGGCCTCGAGCACGTAGAGCACGTCGTCCTTGAGCGCGTACTGCACGTTGAGCAGGCCGCGCACGCCGACCCCGCGGGCGATCTCGGTGGTGTAGCGCCGCACCTCGGCCAGGTTCGACGCGGCCAGCGTGATCGGCGGCAGCGCGCACGCCGAGTCGCCGGAGTGGATGCCGGCCTCCTCGATGTGCTCCATCACGCCGCCCAGGTAGACCTCGCCGTCGGCGTCGCAGAGCGCGTCCACGTCGATCTCGATCGCGTCGTCGAGGAAGCGGTCGACCAGCACCGGGTGGGCCGGCGAGATCTCCGTGGCCCGGGCGATGTAGGCGGACAGCGTCGGGTCGTCGTAGACGATCTCCATGCCCCGACCGCCGAGGACGTACGAGGGCCGCACGAGCACCGGGTAGCCGATCTCGTCCGCGATCGCCTTGGCCTCGTCGTAAGACGTGGCGGTCCCGTGTGCCGGCGCGCGCAACCCGGCCTTGGCCAGCACCGCGCCGAACGCGCCCCGGTCCTCGGCCAGGTTGATCGACTCCGGGGTGGTGCCGACGATGGGGACGCCGGCGTCCTTGAGCCGCTGGGCCAGGCCGAGCGGCGTCTGCCCGCCGAGCTGCACGACCACGCCGACCACGCCCGGCCCGCCGCCCGCCTTGCCGGACTCGGACTCGGCGTGGACCACCTCGAGGACGTCCTCGAAGGTCAGGGGCTCGAAGTAGAGCCGGTCCGCGGTGTCGTAGTCGGTCGACACCGTCTCGGGGTTGCAGTTGACCATCACGGTCTCGTAGCCCGCGCCCCGCAACGCCATGACCGCGTGCACGCACGAGTAGTCGAACTCGATGCCCTGCCCGATCCGGTTCGGCCCCGACCCCAGGATCAGCACCTTGGGCCGGTCCGAGGGCGCCACCTCGGTCTCCTCGTCGTACGAGGAGTAGTGATACGGCGTGCGAGCCGCGAACTCCGCAGCGCAGGTGTCGACCGTCTTGTAGACCGGCCGCAGCCCGAGCCGGTGCCGCAGCCGCCGCACGCCGTCCTCGCCCGCGAACTCGGGCCGCAGCGCGGCGAGCTGCCGGTCGGACAGACCCGCCCGCTTGGCCCGGCGCAGCAGCGGCAGGTCGAGCACCGGCGCCGCGATGATCTCGGCGCGCAGGTCGACCAGCGCGGCGATCTGGTCGAGGAACCAGGGATCGATCCCGCCGGACGCGGCGGCGACGTCGGCCACCGAAGCGCCGAGCCGCAGCGCGCGCTCGACCGTGTAGAGCCGGCCGTCGTGCGGCGTGCCCAGCTCGTCCAGAGTGGACGCCAGCGTCGCACCGGCCGGGTCGGGCGCCGTCCAGAAGCCGGCCGCTCCGGTCTCCATCGAGCGCATCGCCTTGTTGAGCGCCTCGGTGAAGTTGCGGCCCAGGCTCATCGCCTCGCCGACGGACTTCATCGTGGTGGTCAGCTCCGGGTCGGCGCCAGGGAACTTCTCGAACGCGAACCGCGGGATCTTCACGACCACGTAGTCGAGCGCCGGCTCGAACGCGGCCGGCGTCTCCAGCGTGATGTCGTTGGGGATCTCCTCGAGCGTGTAGCCGATGGCCAGCTTCGCCGCGATCTTCGCGATCGGGAAGCCGGTCGCCTTCGAGGCCAGCGCCGACGAGCGCGAGACGCGCGGGTTCATCTCGATGACCACGAGCCGGCCGTCGCGCGGGTTGACCGCGAACTGGATGTTGCAGCCGCCGGTGTCGACGCCGACCTCGCGGAGCACCGCGATGCCGACGTCCCGCAGCGTCTGGTACTCGCGGTCGGTCAGCGTCATCGCCGGCGCGACCGTGACACTGTCGCCGGTGTGCACGCCCATCGGGTCGAGGTTCTCGATCGAGCAGACGACCACGACGTTGTCGTGCTTGTCGCGCATCAGCTCGAGCTCGTACTCCTTCCAGCCGAGCACGCTCTCCTCGATCAGCACCTCGTGCACCGGCGACTCGGTCAGGCCCGCACCGGCGATCCGCTCGAGGTCCTCCTGGTTGTGCGCCATGCCGGAGCCGAGGCCGCCCATCGTGAACGACGGCCGGACGACCACCGGCAGGCCCAGCTCGTCGACGGCCGCGCGGACCGACTCCATCGAGTCGCAGACCCGCGAGCGCGGCGTCTCGGCGCCGGCCTTGGCCACGATCTCCTTGAACTTCTGCCGGTCCTCGCCCCGCTGGATCGCCTCGATGTCGGCGCCGATCAGCTCGACGCCGTACTTGTCGAGCACGCCCGACTCGTGCAGCGCCACCGCGGCGTTGAGCGCGGTCTGCCCACCCAGCGTCGGCAGGATCGCGTCCGGGCGCTCCTTGGCGATGACCAGCTCGAGGAACTCGGTCGTGATCGGCTCGACGTACGTGGCGTCGGCGAACTCCGGGTCCGTCATGATGGTCGCCGGGTTCGAGTTGACCAGGCTGACCCGCAGGCCCTCGGCCCGCAGCACCCGGCACGCCTGCGTACCCGAATAGTCGAACTCGCACGCCTGCCCGATCACGATCGGCCCGGAGCCGATGACGAGCACGTGCTTGAGGTCGCTCCGCTTAGGCACTGACCTTCTCCCCCGCGATGAGCTCCCGGAACCGGTCAAAGAGGTAGTCCGCGTCGTGCGGACCCGCGGCCGCTTCCGGGTGGTACTGGACCGTGAAGGCCGGGACGTCGTGCGCCCGCAGCCCTTCGACAACGTTGTCGTTGAGGCAGACGTGCGACACCGCGACGTCGCCGAAGTCGGTCGAGACGCTGCCGTCCAGCGGCGCGTCGACCGCGAAACCGTGGTTGTGCGAGGTGACCTCGACCTTGCCCGTGGTCCGGTCGAGCACCGGCTGGTTGCTGCCGCGGTGCCCGAAGCCCAGCTTGTAGGTGCCGAAGCCGAGCGCCCGCCCCAGGATCTGCGAGCCGAAGCAGATGCCGAACAGCGGGATCTGCCGCCGCATCACCTCGCGGGCCAGCTCCACCGGCCCGTCCGCGGTGGCCGGGTCGCCCGGGCCGGGCGAGAAGAAGATCGCGTCGGCGCCGGTGGCGAGCAGGTCGTCGATCGTGGACGACGCCGGCATCACGTGCGTGGTCACGCCGCGCGCGGCCAGGCGTCGCGCGACGTTGCGCTTGATGCCGAGGTCGACCGCCGCGACGGTGAACTCGTGGGGACCAACGGCCTGCACGGTGTACGGCTTCGCGGTGGTCACCTCGGCCGACAGGTCCGCGCCGACCATCTCGGGCGCCTCGCGCACCTTGCGCAGCAGCGCGTCGGGGTCGTCGGTGACGCTGGAGATGCCGACCCGCATCGCGCCGCGGTCGCGCAGGTGCCGGGTCAGTGCCCGGGTGTCCACGCCCGAGATGCCGACCACGCCCTCGGCGGCGAGCCGGTCCTCCAGGTCGCCGGTGTGCCGCCAGTTGGAGGCGAGCCGGGCCGGGTCGCGCACGACGTAGCCGGCGACCCAGATCCGGGCCGACTCGTCGTCCTCGTCGTTGACGCCGGTGTTGCCGATGTGCGGTGCCGTCTGCACGACGACCTGCCGGTGGTACGACGGGTCGGTCAGCGTCTCCTGGTAGCCGGTCATCGCGGTGGTGAACACCGCCTCGCCGAAGGTCTCGCCCACGCTGCCGTAGGACTCACCGTGGAACGTCCGCCCGTCCTCCAGGACGAGCAGCGCGGGGCGCCTCATTTCACTGCCTTTCCGTCCAGCACCGTCGGCTCGCCACGCAGGAACGTCGCGACGATTCGGCCGGGCAGGGTCATCCCCGCGTACGGGGTGTTGCGCGAGCGGGACGCCGACCCGGTCGGGTCGACCTCCCAGCGGGCCGCGGGGTCGACCAGCGTGAAGGTGGCCGGCGCACCGGCGGCCGGGGTGTGGCCGTGCTCGGCCAGCCCGGCGATCCGGGCCGGCGTGCGGGACATCCGCTGCGCGATCAGCTCCCAGTCGGGGCCGAGCACGTCGAGCACGATCGACAGTGCGGTCTCGAGGCCGAGCATGCCGGGGCGCGCGTACGCCCACTCGCATTCCTTGTCCTCCACCGCGTGCGGCGCGTGGTCGGTGGCCACGATGTCGATCAGGCCCTCGGCGAGCGCCTGGCGCAGCGCGGTCACGTCCGTCTGCGTGCGCAGGGGCGGGTTCACCTTGAACACCGGGTCGTACGAGGTGGCCCGCTCGTCGGTGAGCAGCAGGTGGTGGGGCGTCACCTCGGCGGTCACGCGTACCCCCGCCGCCTTGGCCGCCCTGATCACGTCGACCGAGCCGGCGGTGCTGACGTGGCAGACGTGCAGGCGGGCGCCGACGTGCCCGGCGAGCAGCGCGTCGCGGGCGATGATCGCCTCCTCGGCCACGGCCGGCCAGCCGGTCAGCCCGAGCCGGGCGGAGACCTCGCCCTCGTGCATCTGGGCGCCCTCGGTCAGCCGCGGCTCTTCGGCGTGCTGGGCGATCACGCCGTCGAACGCCTTCACGTACTCCAGCGCCCGGCGCATCAGCCGCGGGTCGGACACGCAGTGCCCGTCGTCGGAGAAGATCCGCACCTTGGCGGCCGAGTCGGCCATCGCGCCCAACTCGGCGAGGTGCTGGCCGGCCAGCCCGACGGTCACCGCGCCGATCGGCTGCACGTCGACCAGGCCGGCCTCGCGACCGAGGCGCCAGACCTGCTCGACGACGCCCGCGGTGTCGGCGACCGGCGACGTGTTGGCCATCGCGCAGACGGCGGTGTAGCCGCCCAGCGCCGCGGCCCGCGAGCCGGTCTCGACGGTCTCCGCGTCCTCACGGCCGGGCTCGCGCAGGTGCGTGTGCAGGTCGACCAGGCCGGGCAGCGCGACCAGGCCGGCGCCGTCGACCACCTGGGCGCCGCGGGCCGACGCGCCGGCCTCCGCGACGACGCCGTCGCGGACCAGCAGGTCGGTCGGGTCGGCGCCGAGGACGCTGACCCCCTTGACCAGGTACGTGGTGCTCATTTGCCCCCCAGGAGCAGGTAGAGGACGGCCATCCGGACGGAGACGCCGTTGGTGACCTGTTCGACGATCGTGGAGCGGGCCGAGTCGGCCACCTCCGGTGTGATCTCCATGCCGCGGACCATCGGGCCGGGGTGCATGACGATCGCGTGCTCGGGCAGGCGGCGCATGCGGGTCGCGTCGAGCCCGTAGCGGCGCGCGTACTCCCGGGTCGACGGGAAGTAGGAGTCGTTCATCCGTTCGCGCTGGACGCGCAGCATCATCACCACGTCGACGTCCGGCAGCACCGCGTCGAGGTCGTAGGAGACCCGCAGGTCGGGCGAGAGCGCCGGGCCGACGTCGACCGGGATCAGCGTCGGCGGGCCGACCACGGTGACCTTGGCACCGAGCGTGGTCAGCAGCAGGACGTTGGACCGGGCGACCCGGCTGTGCAGCACGTCGCCGACGATCGCGACGTGCAGGCCGGCGAGCCGACCGAGACGCGAGCGCATCGTGTACGCGTCGAGCAGCGCCTGCGTCGGGTGCTCGTGCGTGCCGTCGCCGGCGTTGACCACGGAACCGTCGACCCACTGGGCCAGCCGGTGCGGCGCGCCGGAGGCCGGGTGCCGGACCACGACCGCGTCGGCGCCCATCGCCTGCAGGGTCAGCGCGGTGTCCTTGAGGCTCTCGCCCTTGGAGACGCTGGAGCCCTTGGCGGAGAAGTTGATGACGTCGGCCGAGAGCCGCTTCGCGGCCGCCTCGAACGAGATCCGCGTACGCGTCGAGTCCTCGTAGAATAGGTTGACCACCGTGCGCCCGCGCAGCGTCGGCAGCTTCTTCACCTCGCGGCTCGACAGGTTGGCCAGCTCGGCCGCGGTGTCCAGGACCAGCGTCGCGTGCTGTGCGTCGAGGTCGGCGGCGGAGAGCAGGTGCTTGATCATTTCGCGGCCTCCTCGCCGAGCAGGCGTACCTCGTCGTTGCCGTCGGTCTCGGCGAGCGTGACCTTCACGATCTCCGTACGCGCGGTCGGGATGTTCTTGCCGACGTAGTCGGCGCGGATCGGAAGCTCCCGGTGCCCGCGGTCGACGATCACGGCGAGCTGCACCGAGCTGGGCCGGCCGAGGTCCGAGAGGGCGTCGAGGGCGGCGCGGACCGTGCGGCCCGAGAACAGGACGTCGTCGACGAGGATCACCCGCCGGCCGTCGATGCCACCGGCGGGCAGGTCGGTCGGACCGAGCGCGCGGGTGGCCTTGAGGCGGAGGTCGTCACGGTAAAGAGTGACGTCGAGCACACCTACCGGAACGTCGACGCCCTCGAAAGCGGCGATCCGGCGGGCCAGCCGATGGGCGAACGGGACGCCGCGGGTCGGGATGCCGAGCAGGACGGTGCCCGCGGCACCGTCGGTCTTCTCGAGGATCTGGTGCGCGATGCGGTCGACGACCCGCTGCAGATCCGTCTCAGTGAGGATGACCTTCACAGACGGTGGCGAACCGGACGTCGTCGAGGATGAAGCGGCCTGCGGATAGGCCACGGCGGACCTCCTTCCCCGCCTCACGGGACGGGTCGTTAAAGGATGTCTTCGGCGAACCGCCGATCACGTTACCAGCGGGGACCGGGCGGGTAAGCGCAGCGTGCCGTGCGTCTCACCCGCGTGAGTCGTTGATGCATGGTGCAGGAAAATTCGGACAAGAGAAGACAGTCATCCCAAGTGATGGGTAATGAGCACTTGACCAGTTCTCTCATTCCCCGTACCGTCACGCTCCGTAGCGATCGCTGGGGAGAACCCCGGGTACCAGCACTGGGAGAGTCGTCAATGGCTTCTGAGTACGCCAAGTCGTTGGGCGCGCGTCTGCGCTCCATCCGCCAACAGCAGGGCCTGTCCCTGCAAGGTGTGGAGGAGAAGTCGAACGGCCGTTGGAAGGCGGTCGTCGTCGGCTCCTACGAGCGCGGTGACCGGGCCGTGACGGTCTCCCGCCTTGCCGAGCTCGCCGACTTCTACCGGGTTCCGGTCTCGGAACTGCTGCCCGACGGCAGCGGCGTCCGGCACGAGCCCACCAACAAGATCGTGCTCGACCTCGAGCGCCTCTACGACGAGGCCTCGGAGGAGCTCGCCTACGTGGCCCGTTACGCGCGCGCCATCCAGCAGCAGCGCGGCGACTACAACGGCCGGGTCCTCTCGATCCGCGCGGACGACCTGCGCGCGCTGGCGATCGTGTACGACTCGTCGCCGTCCGGCCTCATCGAGCGCCTCAACGAGCACGGTGTGCTCGTCGCGGACCCGCGGGCGACGACCCGCTCTACCGCGGCTGGACGACACCGCACATCGAACCGGACGCCACGGAGCC
>NZ_JBFAIU010000198.1:0-13983 GCF_040654855.1 Asanoa sp. NPDC050611 | reverse complement strand
CGCTGACCTCGTCGGTGACGTGCGCGTCGATCCGGGCCCGCAGCGCCGCCGGGTCTGTCACCCTGGTTCGGCTACGCCCCGCTGGACCCGGCCCAACTGGCGAGCCACGACGCGATCGTGTTCGTCAGGGACGCCCAGCCCCGGACCGGCCTACGCTCGGCTGGTGGATAGTGCACCGGTCACGGTGGCGGTCGTCGGCAGCCGCATCGAGGCGGAGCTCGCCGTGGGCCTGTTGCGCAGTCACGGCGTGCTCGCGACGTTCGTCGCGGACGACGCCGGCGGCCTCCAACCGCAACTGCAGCAGGACGGCGTGCGCGTGCTGGTCGCTCCCGCCGACGAGGAGGAGGCCCGGCGCATCCTCGCGGACCTCTAGAGTCGGTGAACGTGAAGGATCATGCCCAACCGCTCCGTTACCGCCTGATCACCGGGCCCGACGACGCCGAGTTCTGCGCGCGGGTCAGCGCCCTGCTCGAGGGCGGCTACCGCCTGCACGGTTCGCCGGCCCTGACCTTCGACGGCGAGCGGGTCGTCGCCGCGCAGGCGTTGGTGCTGGCGACCGACGACTGACAGACGGTCAGGAATCAAGAAGCACCCCGCACCCGCCCGGGCCTAGCGTCGTGGGCATGGATATCACCGTTGCTTGGACCTTTCTTCCGCACACCGACCCCGACCAGTCGCTCGCGTTCTACCGGGACGCGCTCGGCCTGACGGTGCACAACGACGTCGGCAAGGGCACCATGCGGTGGATCACGGTCGGCCCCGCCGAGCCGGGCGCCACCGCCATCGTGCTGACCCCGCCGGCCGCCGACCCGAGCGTCACCGACGACGAGCGGCGCACGATCAACGAGATGATGGCCAAGGGCAGCTACGCGACCATCGTGCTGGGCACCAAGGACCTGGACGGCACTTTCGCCCGCGTACGCGACAGCGGCGCCGAGGTCCTCCAGGAGCCCACCGAGCAGCCGTGGGGTGTCCGGGACTGCGCGTTCCGCGACCCCGCCGGCAACCAGGTCCGGTTCAACCAGGTCAGCTAGCCCGAAAAAGTGTCGCCCGGGCCGCGTAGCATGGCCGAACCTTGCCCGTACGCCGCGAATTCGCCCAGAACGGATGGAGAACCGATGAGCAAGGCCGTCGCCGACAGCCACGACCTGATTCGTGTGCAGGGCGCCCGCGAGAACAATCTCAAGGACGTCAGCATCGAGATCCCGAAGCGCCGGCTGACGGTGTTCACGGGCGTCTCCGGTTCGGGCAAGAGCTCGCTGGTCTTCGACACGATCGCCGCCGAGTCGCAGCGGATGATCAACGAGACCTACAGCGCGTTCGTGCAAGGGTTCATGCCGACGCTCGCGCGGCCCGAGGTCGACCTTCTCGACGGCCTGACCACCGCGATCATCGTCGACCAGGAGCGGATGGGCGCCAACCCCCGCTCCACGGTCGGCACCGCCACCGACGCCAACGCGATGCTGCGCATCCTGTTCAGCCGGCTCGGCCAGCCGCACATCGGCCCGCCCAACGCGTTCTCGTTCAACGTGCCGTCGGTGCGGGCCAGCGGCGCGATCACCGTCGAGCGGGGCGGCAAGACCAAGGCCGAGAAGGCGACGTTCAACCGCCTCGGCGGCATGTGCCCGCGCTGCGAGGGCATGGGCTCGGTCAACGACATGGACCTGAGCCAGCTCTACGACGACAGCAAGTCGCTCAACGAGGGCGCGCTCACGGTGCCGGGCTACAGCATGGACGGCTGGTACGGGCGCATCTTCCGCGGCTCCGGCTTCTTCGACCCCGACAAGCCGATCCGCAAGTTCAACAAGCGCGAGCTGCACGACCTGCTCTACAAGGAGCCGACCAAGATCAAGGTCGAGGGCATCAACCTGACGTACGAAGGCCTGATCCCGCGGATCCAGAAGTCGTTCCTCTCGAAGGACGTCGACGCGCTGCAGCCGCACATCCGCTCGTTCGTGGAGCGGGCGGTCACGTTCACCACCTGCCCCGAGTGCGACGGCACCCGGCTCGCGGCCGAGGCCCGGTCGTCGAAGATCAAGGGCAAGAACATCGCCGACGTGTCGACCATGCAGATCAGCGACGTCGCGGAGTGGCTCCGCGGCATCGACGACCCGTCGGTGGCACCGCTGCTCGCCGGGCTGCAGCACCTCTTCGACTCGTTCGCCGAGATCGGGCTGGGCTACCTCTCGCTCGACCGGCCGGCCGGCACGCTCTCCGGCGGCGAGGCACAGCGCACCAAGATGATCCGCCACCTCGGCTCGTCGCTGACCGACGTGACCTACGTCTTCGACGAGCCCACCATCGGCCTGCACCCGCACGACATCGCGCGGATGAACGACCTGCTGCTGCAGCTGCGCGACAAGGGCAACACGGTGCTCGTGGTCGAGCACAAGCCCGAGGCGATCGCGATCGCGGACCACGTCGTCGACCTGGGCCCGGGCGCGGGCACCGGTGGCGGCGAGGTGGTCTTCGAGGGCACGGTCGCGGGCCTGCGTGCGTCCGGCACCCTGACCGGCCGCCACCTCGACGACCGGGCGTCGCTGAAGCCCGCCGTGCGCGAGGCGTCCGGCGCCCTTTCGGTGCGCGGCGCCGACCTGCACAACCTGCAGAATGTCGACGTCGACATCCCGCTCGGCGTGCTGGTCGTGCTGACCGGCGTGGCGGGCTCGGGCAAGAGCTCGCTGATCCACGGCTCGGTCTCGGGCCGCGAGGGGGTCGTCACGGTCGACCAGGGCGCGATCCGGGGCTCGCGACGGAGCAACCCGGCCACGTACACCGGCCTGCTCGAGCCCATCCGCAAGGCCTTCGCGAAGGCCAACGGCGTCAAGCCGGCCCTGTTCAGCGCCAACTCCGAGGGCGCCTGCCCGAGCTGCAACGGCGCGGGCGTCATCTACACCGACCTGGGCATGATGGCCGGCGTCGCGACGACGTGCGAAGACTGCGAGGGCAAGCGCTTCGACGCGTCGGTGCTCGAATACCACCTGGGCGGCCGCGACATCAGCGAGGTGCTCGCGATGCCGGTGAGCGAGGCCGTGGAGTTCTTCGGCGCGGGCGAGGCCAAGACGCCGGCGGCGCACCAGATCCTTTCCCGGCTGGCCGACGTGGGTCTCGGCTACCTGACGCTGGGCCAGCCGCTGACCACGCTGTCGGGCGGCGAGCGGCAGCGCCTCAAGCTGGCGACGCACATGGGCGAGAAGGGCGGCGTCTACATCCTCGACGAGCCGACCACGGGCCTGCACCTGGCCGACGTCGAGCAGCTGCTCGGCCTGCTCGACCGCCTGGTCGACGCGGGCAAGTCGGTCATCGTCATCGAGCACCACCAGGCGGTCATGGCCCACGCCGACTGGATCATCGACCTGGGCCCGGGCGCCGGCCACGACGGCGGCCGCATCGTCTTCGAGGGCACGCCGGCCGAGCTGGTCAAGTCGCGGTCGACGCTGACGGGCCAACACCTCGCGGAGTACGTCGGCGGATGATCCCGTTCCGCTGGGACCTGGTGACGCCGGACCAGCTCGGCTCGCTGCGCAACGGCACGGCGGAGCCGACCCTGTGGCACCTCGCGGACCTGGTGGCCTGCACGGGCAAGGTCCTGGCCCGCAGCGGCGACGCCGACCTGGTCTTCGTGGGCCGGTCGCTGGACTCGATGTACGACCTCCTCGGCGGGGCGATGACCAGCGACCGGCTGAGCCGGCTGCCGCTCTCGTTCGCGCGCCCGTACGCGGGTTCCCGCCGCCGCCCACTGACCCCGGCGGAGCTGTCGGAGGCCCGCCGCATCCTGGCGTCGCTGTCCCTGACCCCACACGCGCTGTCCCGCCGAGCCCGCCCGGTGGCGTTCGTCGACGTGGTCCACGAGGGCGCGACGTTCACGGAGCTGTTCGAGCTGCTGCGCCGGTGGATCGACGAGGACCGCGAACCCTGGCCGGTCATCCGCCGCAAACTGCGCTTCATCGGGGTGACGACGGAGCGCCGGACGAGCCCGAAAACGTACCGCTGGCAGCAACACGCCCCCTGGACCCGCCAACTACCGGCCCGCTCGGTGCGCAACGTGTCGCTGCACCCGTTCGTCTGGTCGTATTTCGGCGACCACCAGACGAAGCTGACGCGCTCGTATCACCCGGACCGCTGGCTGGCGGACGACCCAGGCCCGAGCCGCGACGACGCCACGCGCCAAGCGCTCGCGGAGGCCGCGGCGCTGGTGGCTTACGGGCGCAGCCCTGCGGGGCGGCGGGCGTTGGCCCGCTCGATGGGCCGGGAGCCGGCACTGTCGCAGTCGTGGCTACGCACGATGGTCACAACCCTCAACAACGGCGCGGCCGCGGGCTGACGGAGTGGCTGCGGGTCAACCGACAACCCGTTCACGCCGCAGCCGCCGGCGGCGCCGAAACCGGACCGGCCGACGCCCGGCCCGCAACGACGCCACGCGCCAGGTGTCGGCCGAGGCGTTGGTCGCCTACCCGCCGGCCGGCGAGCGGTGGCCCGCTCCGTCGGCCGTGAGCCGGCACTTGGGCAGCCCCCAGGATCGTCACAACCTCAACAACACCGCCGCCGGCGAGCCGGGGCGCCGACCCGCTGGTTCTGCCCGAAACGCTGGCTGACCGACGACCGTGCCTGTCCCGCGACGACGTCCCAGCCAGGCGTTCGCGGAGTTGGCGGCATCGGTCGGGCTACGGCCGCAGCCCCGCCCGCCTGTGGGCAGGCCTCACGCCTTCCGGTTACTCCGTGCGCTCTGGCTTGGCGCCGCCGCCCGCGCGGTCGTGGCTAAGGGCGATGTCATCCTGTTCGGCGGTCAGCCGCAGGACGTGTTCGATGAACGGGGCCTTGCCCGCGCGGTATTTCGGGCGGTCGCGGTCGTCCGTCGCCGCCAGGTCCGACTTGATGCGGGCGTACTCCGCGGCCACCGCCGGGTGCTCGCGGAGATGGTCCCGGAAGCGAAGCAACCCGGGCCAGGTCGGATCGGCCGCCTCCCAGACGTGCAAATGGTGCGTGCGCCACGCCGTGTCGGGGTAGCAGAACGACCACTTGCGCTGCGCGACGTCGCCCGGCTCCGGTGCGGCTACCCAGTCGATGGCGGCCAGTGCCCGCGCGACCCCCGCGCCCTGGTCATAGGACCCGATCACCGCGGACATGTCGACGATCGGCTTCGCCGCCAGACCCGGGACCGACGTGCTGCCGATGTGCTCGACGCGACCCACCAGCAGATCGCCCAGTGCCGCCTCGACGCGGTCCCGCTCGTGCGCGAAGCTCACCGGCCAACCGTCGTCATAGGGGACGACAATGATCGGGTCCTGCCGCTCACCGCTCACAAATCGACGATCGTAAGCCAATCCGCGGACCGCGGCCGGTAGCCGTACCGCTTCATCAGGCCGAGCACGACCGGTGTCGTGTGGCCCGCCCCGTAGACGACCGCGACCTCGATCGGCTCGTCGCCGCGGTCCTCGTGCAGGCGGCACAGCGCCGCCAGGAGACGTTCGTCGCGTTCGCCGCCCAGCGCTGCCTCGAACTCCGGCAGGAAATCGTTCTGCTCCTCGTCCTTCAGCGTCAGCGGCAGGTCGTTCAGCTCCATCGAACGCGACCAGATCACGCGGGTGCCGCCGAACAGGCGCGCCAGCAGGACCGCGGGCAGGACGGCCCACAGCAGCAGGCGGTCCTTGAGGCGGATCCGCCGCCAACCGGCCCGGAACTCCTCGAAGCTGACGTCCGGGCGCACCACCGGCACCCCGAGTGCCGCGTAGTCGATGCGTTGCTCCACCAGCTTCGCCCGGCGGTTGAGCTTCAGCACCGTGTAGCTCAGTGTCAGCGCACGGACCAGCACCGACGGCCGCCCGCCCCCACCGCCGACACCCTCGACCACGACCACGTCGGCCGAGCGGAGCCGCCGGGTGACCGCCGCGTAGAACGTCGGCTTCGCCATGTGGATCATCGGGTAGAGCACGAACTGCAGCGGCGTCCCGCGCCGGCGGAGGCGGATGACCGCCGTCCGGACCGCCAGGTCCGTCACCTCGATGATCTGCACGGCGGCCCCCCCGTCCCTCGCGTGTGGACCGTCATGGTGACAGCACCTGTCCAGCACCCGACGCCGCTACGATCATCGATGTGGCAGACGACATGACGTGGTTGAACGAGCCCGCCGACTGGTCGGTCGACGGCGACGAGATCCGGGCGGTCACCGGGCCCAGGACCGACTTCTGGCGGGCGACGTTCTACGACTGGACCACCGACAACGGGCACTTCTACAGCCGGACCGCGACCGGCGACTTCACCGCCGAGGTGGCCGTCTCCGCCGGGCACGCCACCCGCTTCGACCAGGCCGGTCTGATGGTCCGCGCCGACGAGCGCAACTGGCTGAAGACCGGGCTCGAGGTGACCTCCGGCGCCGTGCAGGTCAGCACGGTCTACACGCGCGAGTTCTCGGACCTGTCGGTCGCGCCGCTCGACGGCGAGCCGGGCGCCGTCTCGATGCGGGTCACCCGGTTCGGCGACGCCCTGGCCGTGCACTGCCGGACCGGCGGCGAGTGGGCACTGCTCCGGCTCGGCCACCTCGACCTGCCCGCCACCGTGGCGGTCGGGGTCATGTGCTGCTCACCCGAGCGCGATCACGCCGGCCTGGAGGCGCGGTTCAGGGGCTTCCGGATCGGTCCGCCGACCTCCCGCGACGGTCTCGAATAGCGCGGGTCGGGGGTTCCTTGACCAGGAAGCGGCACGGGTCGGCGATGTCATGGCGCGCGCCGTGCTCGTCGACCCACTGATAACGGTCGAGATAGCGACAATCCGGATCGACGTAGCCGAGCCGCAGATAGAGCGCCGCCGCCCGACCGTTGTCGTCGGCAACACCCATCCCGATCCACCGCATGCCCCGCGAGGCCGCCAGCTCCTCGGCCGCACGGATGATCGCCGTGCCGACGCCCCGACCCTGCCGCGCCGCCACCACCCCTAGGCCGTTGATCTCCGGGCACGCGGGGAACCGCTCGCGCACCTCCGGTTCCTTGGCACCCGACCACAGGATCTCGCCGGAGCCCACGGGACCATCACCGTCGTACGCGACGAGAAACGTGCTGAGCCCCTCGCCCTGCCGGCGGAAGCGGGCTTCGTGGTAGCGGTTCAGCCCGGTCGGGAGCCCTCGCTCCAGCGCGTCGAGGTCCTCGGCCCGGCACGGCCTGACGACAGTGCGCGGGGATTGTCCTGCCACACCGGAGCACCATACGGCAGCCGACCGCCGGGTGGGTTAGGTTGCTGCGCATGCGTAGGTGGCCGATCGGGCTTGGCCTCTGGTTCGTGTTGTTGGCAACCGCCGAGTTCGGTTGCCTGGTGGCCGTCTGGCGGTTCTTCGTGCGCTCCACGCACGGGCAGTTGCTGGACACCGTGGCGTTGGCGGGCAACTGGATCGGCCAGGCCCGGATCAACGGCGTCGTCGACACGATCCTCAACACCGTGTCGGTGGTGTCACTGGTCGGCGCCACGGCCGCCATCGGGTTCATCGCCCTGATCCGGCGCCGGGTCGCCGTGGCGTTCGGCGCGATCCTGCTGATCGCCGGCGCGAGCGTGACCACACAGGTGCTCAAGCGCCTCATCGAACGGCCCCAGCTCGGCGTCGACGTCGAGCGCGCGGCGGCCGGCAACAGCCTGCCCAGCGGCCATGCCACGATCGCCATGGCGGTGGCGATCGCGTTCTTGTTGGTGCTGCCGCCCCGGGTACGCGGTGCCGGCGCCGTGGTCGGCGCCTGCGGGGCCGCGATCGTCGGCATCGCCACGCTGTCCGCCGGCTGGCATCGACCCAGCGACGTCGCGGCCGCGTTCCTCGTCGTCGGGGTGTGGGCGAACCTGGCCGGCCTGTTCATCCTGTTCGCGCAGCGGCGGCACGGCGACGTCGTCTACGGCCCGCGGAACCGGTACGCGGTGACCGTGCTCGCGCTCGCCGGCCTCGTGCTGCTGGCCGGCGCCGCCGTCGCGATGAAGCTGACCGACCAGGTGCTGACCACCCCGACCGACCAACTGAGCAGAAACCGACTGCTGACCGCGTACGGCGGCGGCGCGCTCGGCATCGCCGGCGTGGCCGGCCTCGTGGTGGCCGCGGTGCTGGCGACCGCACACCGGCTCGTCCCGCAGGCCGTGCCGTTCGGGGTCGAGGCGAAGGCCGGCGTCTCGTCCACTGTCGACTAGGGGGCAGCCGGACGCCGCCGATTCTGCCACCCTGCATGGGTGCTGCTTCGTCGCGCGGTCATCGGTGGCACTGTCTTCCTGCTGGTGTTCGGCCCGGTCCTGCTGGCCGGCGGTGGCCCGGGTCCAGCGACCGCAGTGGTCGCCCCATCCGGCACCGCGTCGGGCAGCGGAGGTGGTGCGCCCGCCCGGCTCACGCCGTGGCCGCCGCCGTCACCGATCCCGACGTCGGCCCGGGTGCCCCGGACGTTCACCGTGGTCGCCAGCGGCGACGTGCTGCTCCACTCTGGACTGTGGCGCGGCGCCGCGGTCGGCCGTGGCTTCGACTTCGCGCCGCTGTTCCAGGACGTCGCGCCGGTGGTCCGGGCCGCCGACCTCGCGATCTGCCACCTGGAGACGCCGGTCGCACCGCGCGGTGGCCCGTTCACGGGCTATCCGATCTTCGCGGTGCCGCCGCAGATCGCGCCGGCGCTGCGGCGCACCGGCTACGACGCGTGCTCGACGGCCTCCAACCACAGCCTCGACGGCGGCGCGGCGGGCGTCGGGCGCACGCTCGCCGCGCTGGACGCCGCGGGCATCAGGCACACCGGCACCGCGCGCAGCGCCACGGAGGCGGCGCGGCCGACCATCTACGACGTCGACGGCGTACGCGTCGCGCACGTCTCGTACACCTTCAGCTTCAACGGCCTGGTCGAGCCGAAGGACAAGCCGTGGCTCGCCAACGAGCTCGACGTCCGGGCGCTGCTGCGCGAGGCGCGCAAGGCCCGTGCGGCGGGCGCGGAGTTCGTCGTCGCGTCCGTCCACTGGGGAACGGAGTACGCCCACGAGCCGGACGCCTTGCAACGCCGGGTGGCCCGGGAGGTGCTCAGCTCGCCGGACGTCGACCTGATCGTCGGCCACCACGCCCACGTCGTGCAGCCGTTCGAGCGCATCGGCGGGAAGTGGGTCGCGTACGGCCTCGGCAACCACGTCTCGGCCCAGGACTTCTCCCGCGACACCCGGGACGGGGTGTTGGCGCGGTTCACCGTCCGCGAGGTGGCACCCGGCCGGTTCCGGGTCGTCCGGGCGGAAGCGCTGCCGACCTGGATGGTGGTCGGCGGGCGCCCACGGGTGCTGGACGCCGCGCGCTGCGCCACGAACCGGGACTGCCGAGCGTCGTGGCGCCGGACCGCCGCCACGGTGAACAGCCGCGGCGCCGGCGCCGTCATCCCGCGTTGAGACCCAGTCGGGCCCCTTCGCGTGCGACCTCCGCCATGAACGCCGTCAGGACCGCCAGCGGCAGGCCGGCGTCGGCGAGCAGGACGTCGGAGCTGTCCTGGAACAGCACCGTCACGAGTGACGGCCCGAGCTCACCGTCCACCAGTTCGGCGAGTTCCAGCGCAGGCCCGTCGTGGTGCACCGCGTCGTGGTAGGCCAGCACCACGAACCGCCGGCCGCCGTGCTCGAGGAGGACCTCCATCGACGGATCGTCCCACGCGGAAAGCTCACTCCTCCGGGACGGCCAGCTCGCCGAGGGCCGACCAGTCGTCCTGGGGCACGGTCGCGTTGACGATCTTCGGGGTGGCCGCGAGGTAGCCCGGCAGCGTCTTCTGCGCCTGCCGGAAGTGCTCGGACCCGACGTGCGCGGCGCCGGCGTCACCGTCGCGGAACGCTTCGACCAGCACGTACTCCGTCGGGTCGGCGAGGCTGCGCGACCAGTCGAACCAGAGGCAGCCGGGCTCGGCGCGGGTCGCCTCGGTGAAGTCGCGCGAGATCGCCGGCCACTGCTCGGCGTGCTCCGGCTTGACCCGGAACTTGGCGGTAATGAAGATCATTTAATCCTCCTGATGGCCGCGCGGACCGCGCCGGCCCATTGTCCCCGCGTCGCGCCGAGCCGAGTGTCGCAGAATGATCCGCTCAGGCGGCCGCCAGGGCCTCGTCGAGGATCTCCAGGCCCTCGGTGAGCTCCTCCCGCGTCGCGGTCAGCGGCGGCGCGATGCGGAACACCCCGACCATGCCGGGCAGCTGCACGACGTTCATGTGCAGCCCGAGCGCGAGGCAGCGGCGGGTCACCTCGGCGCCGACCTCGTCGGACGCGAGTTCCAGGCCGACCAGCAGGCCGCGGCCGCGTACGTCCGTGATGACGTCGTGCCTGTCCGCCAGCGCGAGCAGCCCGGCCCGCAGGAAGCCACCCGACTCGGCGGCGCGCTGGTCGAGCTTGTCGCGCTCGAGCACGTCGAGCACCGTGTTGCCGACCGCGGCGACCAGCGGGTCGGAGACGTGCGTGGTGAAGAACAGGTAGCCGCGCTCGTGCGCCCGCTCCTCGATCTCCGCGGAGGTCACGACGGCCGCCAGCGGCAGGCCCGCACCGAGCGTCTTGGACAGGGTCAGGATGTCGGGTACGACGCCGTCACGCTCGAACGCGTACCAGGTGCCGGTGCGGCAGAGCCCGGTCTGCGCCTCGTCGAGGATGAGCAGCATCTCGCGTTCGCGGCACTTCGCGGACAGCGCGCTCAGGTAACCCTCGGGCAGGTCGATCACGCCGCCGGAGCTGAGGATCGGCTCGACGATGCAGGCCGCCAGGCTGCCCACCGACTGCGCGTCGATCAGGTCGAACGCGAGGTCGAGCTGCGGCCGCCAGTCCACCCCGCGGTCGTCCGCCGCCCGCAGTTTTGGGCCGACCGGCACCGGGATCGCGAAGTTGCCCGGCGAGTTCGGGCCGTATCCCTTGCGCCCGGAGCTGTAGGTCGCCGCCGCGGCGGCCTGGGTCATGCCGTGCCAGGACCGCGCGAAGGAGACGATCTCGTGCTTGCCGGTCACGAGCTTCGCCATCCGGATCGCGGCCTCGTTGGCCTCGGCGCCGGTGGTGAGCAGGAGCACCTTGGCCAGCGGATCGGGCAGGGACTCGGCGAGGCGGCGGGCCAGGTCGACCACGGGCCGGCTCAGCATGCCGCTGAACAGGTGGTCGAGCGTGGCGACCTGCCGGTTGACCGTCGCCACGATGTCGGGGTGCGAGTGGCCGAGGATCGCGCTCATCTGCCCGGAGGTGAAGTCGAGGATCCGCCGGCCGGACTCGGTGAACACGTAGCTGCCCTCGGCCCGCGCGATCACCTCGGGCGTGAACCGCCCGGCAGCCGAGTACCGCACCAGGTGCCGCTCGACGTCGTCCCAGAAGCCCATGCCCGTCACGCTAGACATCCCGCGTCGGGTTGGACAGCGCTGGATCGTCCGCCAGCCACGCCGCGGCGCAGTCCTCGATCCAGGCGGCGAGGTCGGGCAGCTCGTCGAAGGTGAGCAGCGAGCACGGCGGTGATCCGGCGAACGGTGTGACGTCGTCGAAGTCGTGGTCGGGCGCGAAGAGCAGCAGGCGGCCGTCGTCGCGGTGGGCCAGCGTGAGGTTGCCGTTGGCCTCGACGGCGGCGGGGTAGTAGTCGGCCGGGTCGACGGGCACCGCCATGCCCTCGTCCTGCCAGATCCACCCGTACGCGGCGATCGGCTCCGCCACCGAGACGTGCGTCGCGGACACCGTGAGCACCTCGTTCTGGTTCTCCCACCACGTCGACGGCCCACCGAACTGCTCGACAAACCCGCCGCAGACGGCCCAGAAGCGCTGGTGGATCTCGGGAACGCGGTCGCCGCCGGCCCGGTGGGGTGGGTGGCAGAGCCAACCCCGGCGCCGGCCCGGCGAACCCCAGGCCAGCAGCTCGTACGCGGTGTCCGCGACGACGACCGGCGTGAGCGTCGCCGCGGCGAGCAGCGCCGACAGCGCGGGCAGGCCGTCGACCGGCCCGCGGTCCCACGGCCGCGGAGCACCGACCACATCGGCAGTCGGGAACCACGGCACCGCCCGCACGAACTCGTCCCAGTCAGCCACCGCGGCATGATCCCAAAAACTCGGTGGCGCCGCGTGGTCGGTGCGGTGTTGCCTGGCTCCCATGATCGTGGTGTGTGCGGCGTCCGGTGCGCTCGGTCGGCTCGTGGTGGGGGAGTTGCGCTCCCGTGGGCACGGCGTCGTCGCCGCCGTCCGTGACCCGGGTCGGGCCGGCGAGCCGGCCGGTGTCGAGGTCCGGCGCGGTGACTACGACGACCCGGCGAGCCTGCGGGCCGCGGTGCGGGGCGCCTACCGCGTCCTGCTGATCTCCTCGCCGGAGCTGGCCACCGAGCGCCGGGTCCGGCAGCATCGCGCGGTCATCGACGCGGCGGTCGCCACCGGCGTGCGCGCCATCGCCTACACCAGCTTTCTCGGTGCGGACCGGGACGGCGGCGGCGGCATGAACGCCGCCCACCACGAGACCGAGCGTGCCATCACCGGCAGCGGCCTGGGCTTCACGATCCTGCGCCATCCCTTCTATTCCGACGCCTTCATCAACTCGGGTCTCCGCGCGGTGCTCGACGCCGGGGTGCTGGCGGACGGCACCGGCGGGCGCGGCCTCAACACCGCCCTGCGCGCCGATCTCGCCGCCGCGGCCGCCAACGCGTTGACCGACGACAAGCACCTTGGGCAGGCGTACGACCTGACCGGACCGCTGTGGACCTATCCGCAGCTCGCCGAGGTGCTCAGCGAGACCAGGCCGGTCGAGCACCGCGACCGTGTCGAGCCGACGCCCGGCCCGATGGGCTTCCTCGAGCAGCTCGCCCGGGCCGGTGCGCTGGAGCGCCAGACCGACGACCTGCGCCGGCTGTTGGGCCGCCCACCGGCGACCCTCCGCGCAGCCGTGGAAGCCGCCCTGGCGTAGTCCCCGCGGGTGAGCCGCGAGTGTTCGCATGCGGCGGACCGCAGCTGTGCGGTACGACGTGGTGGCCGCCCAGCCGCGCGATCTGGATAGCCCCGGCGTGAAGTGGATCGACGTGGTGCGGGCACCGGCTTAAAGTCCGTCCGATCCGCAGGGGGAGGGACGCGTCCATGCCGGACTTCGAAGGTGACATGTTGCGTGCGGTCGCGGCACTCAGCAGCGCGGTCGACTTCCTGCACCGCTACGACCGGCTGCAGGCGGCGCTGCGCGTCGACCCCGCGGACGTCCAGCCGTCGCCGCTGACCACGGCCACCGAAGACGGCCTCGCCGCCGCCCATCGCGTGCTGGCGGGCCTGCGCGGCCCCAACGGCCGTGGGCCGGTGGTGCGCACCGAGCCGCGCATCCCCGCCCAGCGGGTCCCGCGCGACCACCACGGCGACCCGGGGGAATAGCTCACCGCCCGCGCAGGGTCTCCGACGGCGACTCGCCGTAGCGTTCGCGGTAGGCCGCCGCGAAGCGCCCCAGGTGGCCGAAGCCCCACGCGTGCGCGACCGCGGCCACCGTGTCCCGGCCGGGCATCGGGTGCCGCAGTTCCTCCCGCGCGTATCCCATCCGCACGTGCTGCAGGTAGGCCATCGGCGCGAGGCCGACGTGCCGCCGGAAGCCCTCCTGCAGCGCCCGCGCCGACACGCCCGCTATCCGGGCCAGCTCCGCCGTGGTGAACCGGTGTGTCGGGTCGGCCTCCATCACCTGGATCGCCCGCCGGACCGTGCGCGGCCGCGCGGGCGGCGCGTGCGTCGTCAGGGCGTCCGCGTACTGGTGGTCGACCGCGAACAGCAACCCGCCCAGCAGCCCCTGCGAGTAGCGCTCGGCGACCAGTGGCTGGAGCAGCGCGCTGTGCGGGTTGGCGATCTCGGACCGCAGCAGGTTGACCATCCGGGCCCAGGTGAGCCCGGCGCCGCTGGTGGTGTCGAAGCTGGCGCCGAACCGGATCGGACCGCGGACCGGGCGGCCCAGCAGCGTTGCCAGCTCGGACTCCAGCCCGGCCCGGTCGACGCGGATGTTGAGGCTGCGGCAGTCGGCCGCCCAGTGCCCGGTGCGGGCGCCAGATCGGAAG
>NZ_JBFAIU010000197.1:0-13990 GCF_040654855.1 Asanoa sp. NPDC050611 | reverse complement strand
GCGATCAAGATGCTCCGCACCGACCTGGCCCGCGACGCGACGTTCCAGATGCGGTGACCAGGAGCCGGCCCCTCGGCAGAGGGACCGGCTCCTGGTCGTGGTGGTCAGGCGGTCCAGTCGGCGCGGCGGCCCAGGTACTTCAGCAGCAGGGTGACGTCGTCGTCGCCCGGGGTCGGCTCGATGGCCGGCGAGAAGGCGAACGCGCGCAGCGGTTCGACGAACTCCTTGGCGACCTTCAGCAGGGGCCCGGCGGCTTGCGGCTGCTGGTCATCGAGGCCAGGTCAGCGGCGGGCCAGCCAGACCGTGCGGGTCGTGCGGACGCTCAGGTCGTCGCGGTCCGCGAGCGTTGCCGTCGCCTTCTCCAGGGCCGCCAGGTCCGACGCCGGGAGGCGGTCCGACAGGCGGTCGTGCATCCGGCCCAGGGTGACCTCGGCGTAGCGTGCCGCCGATGCCGGCAGTGGCGCCCGCAGGTCGATGTCGAAGCGTTGCTCCGTCACCGACGGGAAGCCGGCCGCCGAGATCCGGTCCTTCCAGTTCTCGTGCATGTGCATGCCGGCCTCCTCCCGCAGCCGGGCCACCTCCGCGTGGGCCCGCTTCTCCACCGCCTCGTCCGGCGTGCCGGTCAGGAAGTGGGGGAACGAGTCCAGTTCGGCGATGACCAGCAGGCCGCCGACGGCCAGGGCGTTGAAGGCCGACCGAAGGGCGCCGGCGGGGTCGGCCATGTGGTGCATCGACGAGGCCGCCCAGATCACGTCCGTGGGGCCCAGGTCCGGCCAGGGCTGGTCGAGGTCCGCGACCAGGGTGCGGATGCGGTCGCCCAGGCCCGCGGCGGACGCCTTGGCGCCCACGTGCGCCAGCATGTCCGGGTCGACGTCGACCGCCGTGACCGTCGCGTCCGGCAGTTCCCGGGCCAGGGCCAGGGCGCCCGTGCCGCTGCCCGCTCCCAGGTCGACGACGCGGGGATGGGCCGGCGCCTCACGGGCGACCCAGGCGACCAGGTCGCGGTGGTAATCCTGGAGGACCTCGGCGTCCAGGTCGAGCATCTCGATCATGTGGTCGTGTGCCATGCCCTCGACCGTAGCCGTACCTTGCGTCAACGGCATACTATCTTGCGTATGAAGCAAGACGGTGATCTGGAGGCGCTCGTCCGGCAGCGGATCCGCGGGCTGCGGACCGCGCGTGGCTGGTCGCTCGACGAGCTCGCCGCCGCGAGCCTGCTGAGCCCGTCCACGCTGAGCCGGATCGAGACCGGGCACCGACGGGTCGCGCTCGACCAGCTCACCGCAATCGCCCGGGCGCTCGGCACCACGCTCGACCAGCTGGTCGAGTCCGACGCCGACGACGACGTGGTGATCCGGCCGCACCGCGACGGGGCGCGGGGCATCACCACCTGGCTGCTGTCCCGCGACAGCGGGCAGACCGTCTCCAAGATGCGCGTCACCCGCAAGGTGCCGAGCGAGCTGCGGGTCCACCCCGGGCGCGACTGGTTCACCGTCCTGTCCGGCACGATCGAGTTGCGGCTCGGTGAGCGGACGATCCTGGTGGGTCCCAACGAGGCGGCCGAGTTCTCGACGATGGTCCCGCACGCGTTCGGCGCCCACGGCGGGCCGGCCGAGATCCTCTGCATCCTCGACCACGAGGGCGAGCGCAGCCACCTCGGCCCGCACCACAACCACTGACGGCTAGCGGCGCCGCCGGACGGCGCGCAGGGCCAGCGCGAACGCCAGGACGATGACGACAGCCACGCCGGCGACGACGAACGGGGCCCGGGCCGGCGCGGGCGAGTGCGACCTGGGAACCGCCTCCACGTGCGCGGTCGGACCCGGCTCCGATGACGGCGTCGCGGTCGGCGTCGGAGCCGCGACCGAGCCGGGCGACACGAGCCGGCCGACGCCGGCGCCGGCCGGCTGCGCGAAGCCCCAGTCCAGCAGCGCCGCGCCCTGCTGCCAGCCGCGCAGCGGACGCGGCTCCGCACCGAGCAGCGTCACGACGAGCCGGCGCCCACCCCGTTCGGCCGCACCGACGTACGTGTGCCGGGCCAGTGACGTGAAGCCCGTCTTGCCGCCGAGCGCACCGTCGTACTCCCGGATCAGGTCGTTCTCGTTCTGGATCTGGAAGCCACGCGGATCCGGCGGCGTCGCCCGCGGCTGCCGGGGCACCTGCACCCGCTCCACGAGCGTGTAGCGCTGGAACGCGGGCAGGGCGAAACAGGCACGGGCGATCAACGCGAGGTCGTACGCACTGGTGAACTGACCCGGCCCGTCGAGTCCCGACGGGGTCACCGCATGCGTCTGCAGTGCGCCCAGGCGGCGGGCTTCCTCGTTCATCAGGCGCACGCCGCCGGCCTGGCTGCCGCCCCCGAGCCGCGCGAGCACGTTGGCCGCGTCGTTGCCCGACTGCAGGAGCAGCCCGAGCCAGAGCAGCTCCACCGAGTAGACGCCGCCCTGCAGCAGGCCGACCGCCGAGCTGCCCGGCTCGAAGTTAAGGTCCGCCCGGGTCACCCGCACCCGCTGCTTCGGGTCGAGGCGCGGGATCATCGTCGCGGCGAGCAGGAGCTTCTGGACGCTGGCGGGCGTGCCGTACTCGTGTGCGCCGCACGCGCCCAGCACCTCGCCCGTGTCGAGGTCGGCGACGAGCCACGACGACGCGGTGACGGCCGGTGCTCGGGACGCGCCGGCCGGGACGACGAGCCCGGGCGAGGCCAGGTCCGGGCCGCCGACGGCCTTCTGCTCCGGGACGGCGGGCGGCGGCGTCGGTTTGGGCGGGCGGCTCGGTTTCGGCGTCACCCGCACGGTCGGGCAGGGGACCGGTGCGGCCGCCGCCGCGGCGGGCGGTGGGGCGAGCAGCGCCGCGAGGGTGGTCCCGATCAGCGCGCAAAGCAGGCGCCGACCGGTCATGGCGCCTGAGGCTAGCCGAACGCGAAGCGCGCACGGAACCCCGCCTCTCAGCAACGTCCCAGGCGGAAATAACCACCTAAAAGGACCAAAGCAGGCATCCTGTGGGCGACCGGCACCTGACCAGAGAGGACGACATGCCGAGCATGTCCGGCGCGCTGCGCCACGACGTACCCGCATCCGTCGTGGTGTTCCTGATCGCGATCCCGCTCTCCCTCGGCATCGCCGCCGTCTCCGGCGCGCCGCTGTTCGCCGGCCTGCTCGCCGCCGTCGTGGGCGGCGTCGTGGCGGGCGCGATCAGCGGCGCGCCGCGACAGGTCAGTGGTCCGGCCGCCGGCCTGACGGTGATCGTCGCCGGACTCGTCGCCGAGTTCGGTTGGGCCGGCACCGTCGCGGTCGTCGCCATGGCCGGCGCCGTGCAGGTCGTCCTGGGGCTGTCCCGGCTCGGCCGCGCGGCGCTGTCGCTGTCGCCGGCGGTCGTGCACGGGATGCTCGCCGGAATCGGCATCGTCATCGTCATCGGCCAGCTGCACGTCGTCCTCGGCGGCGTGGCGCTCAGCTCGCCGCTGGACAACCTGCGCGACCTGCCCCGGCAGCTGGGGGGCCAGCACAACGCGTCGGTCGCGGTCGGCGTACTCACGATGCTGGTCCTCGTGGCCTGGCCCCGGCTCGTGAAGGCGTCGCTCCTGCCGGCGGCGCTCGTGGCGGTCGCGGCGGCCACGGCGGTGTCGACCGTGGCGGGCCTGGAGCTGCCGCGGGTCGCGCTCCCCGACGCGCCGCTGAGCGAGCTGACGGTTCCCCGCTGGCCGGACGCGCCGTTGTTCCCGGTCGCGATGGCCGTGGTCACGATCGCCTTGGTGGCGAGCGTGGAGTCGTTGCTGTCGGCGGTGGCGGTCGACAAGCTGCACGACGGTACGCGCGCCAACCTCGACCGGGAGCTGGTGGCGCAAGGGGCGGCGAACATGGTGTCCGGCGCGCTCGGCGGCCTCCCGGTGACCGGCGTCATCGTGCGCAGCTCGGCCAACGTGGCCGCCGGCGCCCGGACCCGGCTGTCCACTGTGCTGCACGGCCTGTGGGTGGCCGTCTTCGTGCTGGGCTTCAGCGACGTGCTCGAGCTGATCCCGATGTCGGCGCTCGCCGCGGTGCTCGTGGTCGTCGGCATCCGGCTGGTCAGCCTGGCCCATCTGCGCACCTACGCCAGGCACCGGGAGCTGCCGGTCTACCTCGTGACCGCGGCCGGGGTGCTGCTGACCGACCTCATGGTCGGCGTCGCCGCCGGCATCGGCTGCGCCGCGCTGCTGACGTTGTACCGGTTGGCGCGTTGCGACATCCGCCGCACCTCACCCGAACCGGGCCGGTGGCTGGTCACCATCACGGGCACGCTCGCCTTCGTCGCGGCCGGCCGCCTCGCGCGGGAGCTGAGCGCGGTGCCGCCGGGCCAGAGCGTCGACGTGCACCTGCACCTGGACTATCTGGACCACGGCGCGTTCGACGCGATCGAGGACTGGCGTCAGGCGTACGCGCGCGGCGGAGGCCGGGTCCGGGTCGAGGAGGTGCACCGCGACTGGCTGCACCGGGCGACGTCGGGGCGGCTGGGCGCCGCGAGGAGCACACCGCAGCACCCGCCCCGGTTCCTGGCGTCGTGGTCGCAGTGGCAGGCGGCGCAGCACCTGGATTCGCACGACCGGCCCGCGCGCGCGATGGCCGCGGGGATCGACGAGTTCCAGCGCTCGGTGGCGCCGCTGGTCCGGACGCACCTGGCCGACCTGGCCGCGAAGGGCCAGCGGCCGCAGCAGCTGTTCATCACGTGCGCCGACTCGCGCGTGGTGCCGAACATGATCACCGCGAGCGGGCCGGGCGACCTGTTCTGCGTGCGGAACGTCGGCAACATCGTGCCGCCGCACGGCGCGGGCGACCATTCGGTGGGTGCCGCGGTGGAGTACGCGGTCGACGTGCTCGGCATCGCCACGATCACGGTCTGCGGGCACTCGGGCTGCGGCGCGATCCAGGCCCTGATCACGGGTTCGGCGGGTTTGGACGCGGCACTGGGCCGTTGGCTGCGGCACGCCGGGGCGACAGCAGAGCCCGCGACCGAGCAGGAGGCCTGCCTGGCCAACATCCGCCGCCAGCTCGACCACCTGCGGACCTACCCGAGCATCCAGCGTGCGGCGGCGGACGGCCGGGTCCGCCTGGTCGGCATGTACTTCGACATCGCGGAAGCCCGCATGCACGTCCTTGACGACGACGCGCGGCCGGTGGGAGTGACCGCCGACGGCTGAACCCTCCGAATCGGACAAACCACATGCAAGCGGTCGTCGTTGTCATATGCTCGGTGCGCTGGTCGCGGGGGTGCGCAGAGGCACGACCGCCGGACGATGAGAGACGGTCACCTTATGCGCGTGCGTCATTTTCTGGCTGCGGCGGTTGTCCTGGGCGGTGTCATGACGGGCGCTCCCGCGCAGGCCTATCCGAAGACGGTGCCGTGCAACGCGGTCGCGTTGCAGAAAGCGGTCGTCGCCGCCGACAACGCCGGTGGCGGCACGCTGAACCTCACGCCCCGCTGCACCTACCGGATCACCGCACCGGCCAGCACCGCCAACGCGTTCGCGGTGGTCACCACGCCGATTCGGATCAACGGCAACCGCGCCACGATCGTCCGTACGGTGGCGACGAGTTTCCGGTTCTTCCAGGTCGAGGAGTCAGGCAACCTGACCCTGACCGCGCTGACGTTGCGCGAGGGCCGCTCCGACAACGGCGGTGCGATCTCGGTCAACCGCGGCCGCCTCACCCTGATCGGCAGCACCGTCACCGCGAACACCGCTGAACTGGGCGGCGGGATCTACAACCTGGGCACCGTGCGGGTCGTCGGCGGCGTCATCAGCAACAACGTCGCGGTCCAGGGCGGCGGTCTCAACAACCAGGGCGTCACCGCGACCCTCGACGGCACAACAGTGTCGGGGAACCACGCGCTCACCGACTTCGCCGACGGTTTCGGCGGCGGAATTCTGAACGCGGCCCCCCTCACGCTGACCCGCACCCGCATCGTCAAGAACCAGGCGATCGGCGAGGGCGCCGAAGGCGGCGGCGTGTGGAACTTCGACGAGCTGACGATGAACCGCGGCGTGGTCCGCGACAACGTCGCCAACGGCGACGGTGCCCTCGGCGGCGGCATGGTGAACAGCGGCGCCGCGAAGGTCACCGACACCCGGTTCCTCTTCAACGCGGCCACCGGCGTCAACGCGCGCGGCGGCGCCATCTTCAACCTGGTCGGCACCACCACCCTGCGGGGCGTCAAGGTGGTCGCCAACCAGGCCACGGGCACGGGCGCCGACGGCGGTGGGATCTTCCGGGAGGCCGGCACGGTCACGCCGACCCGGACGATCGTGGCGCGCAACAGGCCGAACAACTGCGGCGACCCCAGCACCGTCCCCGGCTGCCGCTAGCCTCCGGTCAGCGAGAAATGCATGAAGTCCTTCAGCGACCGGTAGTCGCCGCCCCACTGCCAGCCGACCGACGCGAAGGCCCGCACGGCCGGGCTGTCCGGCCGCATGATCCCCGGCCACGCCGAGCCGCGGTCCAGATAGGCGGTGGCCAGCTCGGGCAGGACCACCTTCCCCTTGTGGTACGGGTTCTGGAACGGGTTGACGTCGACCGCGAGCCCGTACGCGTGCTGGGACCACGACTTCTGCCCGCGCACCGGCCGGCAGGCGAACGCCTCGGTGGTGTTGCCGTCGCCGGTCGGCGGCCCGTTCAGCTCGGCGGCGCTGGAGATCCGCATCCGCTCGATCGGGAAGTTCGCGGCGAACAGCTTGCGGAACACGGTCACGAGGTCGTCGGCCACCTTCGCGTTGACCAACAGCTCGCCGGTGTGTGCGCGGCCGTCGAAGCCGCGGAAGCCGACCGTGAGGTAGCGCAGGTCCGTGGCCGCGACCGGGCAGGCCTTGGTCCAGCTCGACCGGGCGAGCACGGCGGCCGGAACCGCCTCGACCGTGGCGTGGAACCGGCCGTCGGCGGGCGGCGGCAGGTCGTCGACGGTGATGATCGACCGGCCGCGCAGCTCCGGCGGGGTGGCCCGGGCCGCGACGGAGCCGTCGGGTCCCTTGGGCAGGACCCGCGTGCCCAACCAGCGCGGCGCGGCGGTCGCGTCGCCGATGTGGGTGACCGTGGGGCTCGGAGTGGCGACCGACGGGGTCGGCGAGGCCGATGTGGCCGGCGAGGCCGGCGGCGGGGCCGCCATCCGTCCGGCCGGGACCTGGGAACAGCCACCCAGGGCGAGGCCGAGGCAGGCGGCAAGGATCGCTGCGCGGGCACCACGGCGTGGCATCGTCACCTCCGACCCGGAAGGGTACGCGGCGAAACGCCCGCGCCAACCGGTCAGGATTCGAGAAGCGCTGGTCGGAGCCGGACACCTAGCGTTCTCGGCATGACATACATCGCTTCCGTCACCCTCCAGGTGAACGACGTCACCGCCGCCCGCGCCTTCTACGCCGCCGCCTTCGGGCTCGGGGAGGAGCTGCGCCTCGAGGAGTCCACCGCCGCGACGACCGGCTTCCGCGGCTTCACGCTCTCGCTCGTCTGCTCCCAGCCGGGCACCGTCAACAGCTACTTCGACACGGCCGTGGCCGCCGGCGCGACCGTGCTCAAGCCCGCCACCAAGTCCTTCTGGGGCTACGGCGGCACCCTGCAGGCACCCGACGGCACGATCTGGAAGATCTCGAGCTCGAACAAGAAGGACTCCGGGCCGGCCGTACGCGAGATCGAGAAGTTGGTCCTGCTCCTCGGGGTGAACGACGTGGCCGTGACCAAGCGGTTCTACGTCGAGCACGGCCTCGACGTGGCGAAGAGCTTCGGCCGCAAGTACGTCGAGTTTGACAGCGGCGACAGCCCGGTCAAGCTGGCCCTCTACGGGCGCAAGGCCGCCGCGAAGGACGCCGGCGTGCCGGCCGAGGGTGGCGGGTCACATCGGGTCGCGGTCGGCAGTGACGCCGGAACGTTCAGCGACCCGGACGGTTTCGCGTGGGAAGCGGAACTCCCCGCCACTACCAACGTATAGCAAAGCGGGGGTCTTGCGGCAAGACCGGGGTTATGGCGCAGAATCGTCGGCCGAAGCACATGACCTGCGAAAATGCGCAATGGGGGGGTTCATGATCGACGTGATCATTGCCGGCGGTGGGCCGACCGGTCTCGTGCTGGCCAGCGAGCTGCGGCTGCACGGCGTGCGGGTGGTCGTCCTGGAGCGGGACGCGGAGCCGACCAAGGTGGTCCGGGCGCTCGGGTTCCACGCCCGCAGCATCGAGCTGCTCGACCAGCGCGGTCTGCTGGATCGGCTCCGCCCGCTCGGCCAGGAGTACCCGGTCCTCGGCTTCTTCGCCGGCATCGAGAAGCCGGCGGCCCGGCTCGACAGCGCGCACGCGTACGTCCTCGGCATGCCGCAGCCGGTCTCCGACCGGGTGTTCGAGGAGCACGCGGCCGCGCTCGGCGCCGACATCCGGCGCGGGCAGGAGCTGGTGGGGCTGAGCCAGGACGACCGCGGGGTGACGGTCGACCTGGCCGACGGCAGCCGGCTCCAGGCGCGCTACCTGGTCGGCTGTGACGGTGGCCGCAGCACCGTCCGCAAGCTGCTGGGCGTCGGCTTCCCGGGTGAGCCCGCGACCGCCGAGACGCTGCTCGGCGAGATGGCGGTGACGGCGTCGCCGGAGACCATCACCGAGGTGCAGACGGAGGTACGCAGGACGCACAAGCGGTTCGGCCTGATGCCGGTCGGCGAGGGGCGGTACCGGGTCGGCGTGCCCGCCGCGACCGTGGCCGAGGACCGCGCGGTGCCGCCGACGCTCGACGAGCTCAGGCAACAGCTGCTGGCGTACGCGGGCACGGACTTCGGGGTCCACGACGCGACCTGGCTGTCCCGCTTCGGCGACGCCACCCGCCTCGCCGAGCGGTACCGGGTCGGCCGCGTGCTGCTGGCCGGTGACGCCGCACACATCCACCCGCCGGCCGGCGGGCAGGGGCAGAACCTCGGCATCCAGGACGCCTTCAACCTCGGCTGGAAGCTGGCCGGCGAGATCGACGGATGGGCGCCGGCGGCGCTGCTGGACACCTACGAGAGCGAGCGCCGCCCGGTGGCCGCCGGCGTGCTCGACACCACCCGGGCGCTGATGGAGCTGATGTCCACCGAGCCGGGTCCGCAGGCCGTGCGCCGGCTGGTGGCGGAGCTGATGGGCTTCGAGGACGTCAACCTGTTCCTGACCGAGAAGATCACGGCGACGGCGATCCGGTACGACGTCGGGGAGGGCGACCACCCGCTGCTCGGCCGGCGGCTGCGGGACGTGCGACTCAAGCGCGGTCGCCTCTACGAGCTGATGCACGACGGCCGCGGGCTGCTGCTCGACCAGACCGGCGAGCTGTCGGCCGGTGGTTGGGCCGACCGGGTCGACGTCGTCTCCGACGTCAGCGAGGAGCTGGACGCGCCGGCCGTGCTGCTGCGCCCGGACGGCTACGTCGCCTGGGTCGGTGCCGCCCAGGCGGGCCTCGCGGGCGCGCTAGGCAGGTGGTTCGGCCGCGAGGTGTGAGGCCAGCCAGGGGCCGGTCACGCTGTGCGGGTCGGCGGCGACCTCGCCGGGCGTGCCCCGCGCGACGACGCGGCCGCCGTCCGGGCCGCCGCCCGGCCCCATGTCGATCACGTGGTCGGCCGCGGCCAGGATGTCCAGGTCGTGGTCGATCACGATGATCGTCGCGCCGTCCTCGAGGAGCCGGTCGAAGACGCCGACGAGGGTACGGATGTCGACCGGGTGCAGCCCCGTCGACGGCTCGTCGAGCACGTAGAGCACGTCGCGCTGGCTGCTGCGCAGGCGGGCGGCGATGCGCAGGCGCTGTGACTCGCCACCGGACAGCGACGGTGTCGGCTCACCCAGGCGCAGGTAGCCCAGGCCCACGTCGACCATCGGCCGCAGTGGACGGACGATGGTGGACACTCCCGCGAAGTGGTCGACGGCCTCGCGTACGGTCAGGCCGAGCACGTCGGAGATCGTGAGCCCGTCCACGCGTACCGCCAGCGTGTCGTCGTTGAACCGCGCCCCGTGGCAGGTCGGGCATTCGACGTTGATGTCCGGCAGGTACTGCACGTCGAGGTCGATCGAGCCGATCCCGCGGCAGGTCGGGCACTGGCCCTCCTTGGTGTTGAAGGAGAAGTGGCCGGCGGAGCGGCCCGACGCCGCCGCGAAGTGGGCACGGATCGCGTCGAACGCGCCGGAGTACGTGCTCGGCGTGGACCGCGCGTTCAGCCCGATGGGCGTGGCGTCGATCTCGACCACCTGGCGGACGGGGCCGAGCGACAGCGACCGGACGTGGTCCGGGAGGTCCGCGCCGGAGAGCTGCGCCCGGGCCGCCGGGATCAGGCTGTCCAGCACGAGCGCGGTCTTCCCGGCGCCCGACGGCCCGGCGAGCGCGGTCAGCCGGTTGACCGGGAACGTGGCGGACACGTTGCGCAGGTTGTAGAGCCGCCGGACCGCGATGGTGGCGCTGTCGCGGGGGAGTGGGCGCGGTGGGCGCTCGACCGCGCGCCGGCCGTCCAGGAACGGGCCGACGATGGACCTGCGGCTCTTCAGGATCTGGTCGGGCGGGCCCTCGGCGATGATCGCACCGCCCAGCCGGCCCGCGCCGGGACCCAGCTCGACGACCCAGTCGGCCGTGCGGATCAGGTCGAGGTCGTGCTCGACGATCACGACGGTGTTGCCGTTGCCGGCGAGCGCCGCGATCGTCTTGCGCAGGCCTTCCACGTTGCTCGGGTGCAGGCCGACCGACGGCTCGTCCAGGACGTACAACATGCCCGTGGTGTTGGACCGGACCGTCGAGGTCAGCTCGATGCGCTGCCGCTCGCCGGTGGACAGGGTGGCCCCGGCCCGGTCGAGACCCAGGTAGCCGAGGCCGAGGTCGAGCAGCGGGCCGATCGCGCCGGTCAGCTCGCCGACCAGCCCGGTCGTCATCCGGCTCAGCTCGGCCGGCATCAGCGGCGGCAGCTCGTTGGCGAACGCGGCGAGCTGGTCGAGGTCGAGCGCGCTGATCTGCGCCAGGTTGCGACCGTTGAGCCGGGACCGCAAGGCCTCGGGCCGCAGGCGGGTGCCGTGGCAGACGGGGCAGGTGTGCGAGACGAGGTACCTGCTCTTCTCCGACTTCTGCGCCGCGGTGATGGCGTTGTCGTAGGTGACGTTGAGCGTCACCGTCCGCCGGTTGCGCCCGGACAGGGTTACCCGTCGCTTGACCGGCTCCCCGTGCAGGACGACGTTCTTCTCCCTGCGGGTCAGCTTCCTGTACGGCACGTCGAGCCGCACGCCCAGCTCGCCGGCGGCGTACATGCTCAGGCGGCGGCCGCCGACGTTCCACGGCAGCACGGCCCCTTCGCTGATCGCCTTGTCCGGGTCGGGGACGAGCGTGTCGGGGTCGACCTCGTACCGGGTGCCGATGCCGTTGCAGCCGGGGCAGGCGCCGATCGAGTTGAAGGCGAACGACTCGGCGCTCGGCGCCTCGAACCGCACGCCGTCGACCGGGCACTGGATCTCCATCGCCTGCGTGGCGATGGACGGCGGCACGTCGTGGCCGTTGGGGCACTTGTGCGTGCCGAGCCGCGACATGATGAGCCGCAGCACGTTGAGCACCTCGCTCATGGTCCCGACCGTGCTGCGCGGCCCAGGGGTCGGCGGCCGCTGCCGCAACGCGAGCGCGGGCGGCAGGTGGTCGATCCGGTCGGCGTCGGGCCGCTCGGCCTGGGTCAGCCGACGGCGGCTGTAGGTGCTCAGCCCTTCCAGGAACCGGTGCATGCCCTCGGCGTAGAGCGTGCCCATGGCGAGCGAGGTCTTCCCCGACCCGGACACACCGGCGATCACGACGGTGCGCCACAGGGGCACGTCGACATCGAGGTCGCGCAGGTTGTTGTGCCGCACGCCGCGCGCCTGAATGGCCCGGGGCAACGTGTCCGGCGGGGCTGCGATCTTCGAAGGCGCCATAGGTTCCGGTCTAGCCCCGATCGCACCGGGCTGAACGTGAAACGGCCTGTAGCCTCGCTCACAGGCGGCGGTATGGGGTCAACGTCCGGATTCGACGCTGGCGCGCGGGGCACCTGGCCGGCGCGGTCGCGATCGTCGCGTTGGAAGGTTCGGAGTCGCCGCGGGTCGGTACGGTGGTGCGGATGACCGCGCTCCGGATGCTCGCGACCGTCGCGCCGGCCGGTGTCTCGGTGTGCGAGGCGTTCGCCGACCCGCCGGCCGCCGTGCTGTTGCCGGCGGAACGGTCGAAGGTGGCCGACGCCGTGGCGAAGCGCCGGCTGGAGTACGCGACCGGCCGCTGGTGTGCCCGGACGGCGCTGGCGGACCTGGGCGTGCCGGCGGTCGCCGTGCGGTCCGGCGACCACGGTGAACCCTGCTGGCCCGCCGGCGTCGTCGGCAGCATCACCCACTGCGACGGCTACCGCGCCGCCGCCGTCGCACACCGGAGCGACCTGCACGGCATCGGCATCGACGCCGAACCGCACGACCGCCTGCCCGACGGCGTGCTGGCACTGGTGGCCGGCCCCGCCGAGCGCGACCGGCTGGCGGCGCTCGGCCGCGTCGACCCCGCGTGGCACTGGGACCGCCTGCTGTTCAGCGCGAAGGAGAGCGTCTACAAGGCCTGGTTCCCGTTGGCCCGCCGCTGGCTCGACTTCTCCGACGCGGACCTGACCGTCGAGCCCGGGCCCGACTCCGGATCGGGCATTTTCACGGCCCGGCTCACGGTGGCCGGGCCGCTGGTGGGCGGCACCGAGCTGACCGTCCTGTCCGGACGGTGGCTGATCCGGGGCGGCCTGGTGGTCACCGCGGTCACCGTGCCCGCCCGCTGAGCCCGCCCCGGGTCAGGCGTCGGCCGACGTCGCCATCAGCTCCGCGGGTGCCGAGTCGAGCAGGGCCCGGGTCGTGTAGGAGATGTGCTTGGTCAGGGCGGCCACCGCCTGGTCCTCGTCGCGGGCCAGCACCGCGTCGCGCAGCGCCCGGTGCTCGCCGGCGATGTCCCGGGTGTCCTCGCTGCCGAGGTGCCGCGACCAGCGCCGGTAGAGCTCCGACGCGTCGCGCAGCGACGCCGCGATGTCGCGGAGCCGCCGGCTCGGACAGCCCTCCAGGACCGCGGCGTGGAACGCGGCGTGTGCGGTCGCCCAGTCCTCGTTGACCGTGCGCGGCTGGACGGTGGCCAGCTCCGGTGTGCGGTCGAGCGTGTGGAACGAGGCGACGACGCGGGACTCCCACGCGATGTCGCCGTGGTTGATCGCGTGCCGCAGGCAGAGTGTCTCGATGTCGATCCGCGTGCTCGTCAGGTCGCGCAGGTCCTCCTCGGAGACCGGCGTGACCCGGAAGCCGAGCTGCGGTTCCGAGAGGACGAGGCCCTGCTCGACGAGCCGGGACAGCGCCTCGCGGAGGACGCCGACGCTCGTGCTGTAGCGGACGCCCAGGTCGGCGAACGGCAGCCGCTGACCGGGGAGCAGTCGCCCGGTCAGGATGTCGCCGCGGAGGTTGGCGTAGATGCGCTCCGCGCGGGTCTCACCACGTGCCATGTTGACAGTGTAGGAGAAGTTTGAGACATCGGCACAATCTCGAAATCACAGCCAGATGTCGAACCCTCGGCGAGGTCGCGCGGAACCCGCGTCCGGACCTGGGTCAGTGTGCCGAACCGCGACGAAAAGCGCCTTCCGGCACGCGACAGCCGTCGCCAATCTGACCGTTTCGTGACCACAAGACCGGCAAAACGGATAGCCAAGTCCCAGTGAATGTGAAGGTTGAAGTAACAGATCCCCCCTGAGATTCGAAAATGTATTGACACCTCGAAGGACGGCTGAACATACTCGGCGATCAAAGAGGCCTGTGGGGCAGGCGGCTTTGACCGACGAGGAGCGTGGGCGATGGCGATCCAGCGGGTCGAGGTTTTCCAGCTCAGCCAGCCGATCTCCGCGCCGACGGGTCCGTCGGGCGCCACCTACCGCGAACGCCGCGAAGGTCGACGGCATCAAGGTCTCGCTGCTCGACGAGGCGTTCGAGGTCGACCTGCGCCGGCGCCTGCCCGCGGGCGTCCGGCTCTAC